>DASXJI010000192.1:0-9021 GCA_036497495.1 Mycobacterium sp. | reverse complement strand
CGTCGGGGCAGGTGCACCCGTTCCGCGCTATCGCCAAGGGAATTGAGCGGGGTGTCGTTAGGCGGTGTGTTGGCCGCGCGGCTTGGTGTCGGCGTAGGCCAGCGCCCAGTCCAGCGCATAGTCCGCGACCGCTTCCCAGCCCGGCGCCGCGCATGTCCAGTGGTCTCGGCCGGCGAACTCGTAGTATTCGGTTACGGCTGGCGACTTGTCGTAATGCTTGGCGTTGGACTTGTTGACCGCCGGCGGCATGATGTGGTCCTTTTCGCCGCCGATGAACAGCAGGGGTGCCCGATCGGCGGTGTAGTCCACCCACGTCTCTTGATGGCCGGGTGTGAAGTTGGCAAGCAGACCGTAGGCCCATACCCAATTGCCCGGTGCCGCAATGGCGTAGCGTTCCCACACCTTGTCGGACTCCTGACGGCTGAGCGTGTTGGTGAAGGCGTAGTGGAACTCTTCCTGAGTGAACCCAACCGCCTTGTGGCGGTTGGCCGGGTTCTTCAGTGCCGGGAAGAGCGATTTGACCTGCGAGAGCGGGTTCACCCGCACGCCTTCGGTTGGCGCGGAGTCGATCACCACCGCGGCGGCGCCGAGGCCGCGGGCCAGCAGTAGTTGGGTCAGGGTACCGCCGAAGGAGTGACCCATGATGATGGGCGGCACCTCAACTGCTTCGATGACGCCGGCGAGGTGATCCACCGTTTCGGGTACGGTGAGCTTGGCGATGATGTCCGGGTTTCTGCGGAGTTCTTCGACTTCGATCTCGAAACCGGGATAGGCGGGGGTGAGCACCCGGTAGCCCTTGGCTTCGTAGTGGGCCTTCCAGCCCTCCCAGCTCCGCGGTGTCACCCAGAGTCCGTGGACCAAAACGATTGTGTCGCAGGCAGTGTTTGTCTCGCTCATGGTGATCTCTCCTCTCATTGTTGGGAGTTGATGAAGTCGAGCAGGTCGGCGTGGAGATGATCGCGGTCGGTGTCCGGCAGTCCGTGTGGCCGGCCTTCGTAGACCTTCAGGACGGCGCCGTCGATCATTTCCGCCGAACGCTTGCCGCCGACCGCGAACGGCACGATTTGGTCGTCGTCGCCGTGGATGATCAGGGTCGGTACGTCGATCTTGGCCAGGTCGGGACGAAAGTCGGTCGCGGAGAACGCGGCGATGCATTCGTAGGCGGCGCGGTGGCTGCAGGCCATGCTCTGCAGCCAGAACGCGTCGCGAACTCCTTGGGAGACATCGTTATTGCGGTTGTTGCCGAAGAATGGGCCGTCGGCCAGATCCCGGTAGAGCTGCGAGCGGTCGGCGACCTCGCCGGCCCGAATCACATCAAAGGTCTCGAGGGGCAGCCCTTCCGGGTTGTCGTCGGTGCGCAGCATCAGCGGCGGCACCGCGGACACCAGCACAAGCTTCGCCACCCTGGCACTGCCGTGACGACCGGCGTAGTGCACGATCTCGCCGCCGCCCGTCGAGTGGCCGACCAACGTGATGTCGGTCAGGTCTAGAGTTTCGATCAGGGTAGCCAGATCGTCGGCGTAGGTGTCCATCTCGTTACCGTGCCAAGTTTGGGAGGACCGGCCGTGCCCGCGGCGGTCGTGGGCAATGGCGCGGTGGCCGTTGTTGGCCAGAAACAGCGCGGCTGCTTCCCAGGCGTCGGCGTTGAGCGGCCACCCGTGGCTGAGGATGACCGGGCTGCCCTCGGTGCCCCAATCCTTATAAAAGATCTGCGTACCGTCGTCGGCGGTCATGTATGGCATGAGCTGAGTGTGCCGCCGAGATGCTCGCCGCGAACCACGTACGGCTCGTAGTCGCGACCGTCAGTCGGCGGCTTTGAATCCTTCGGCGAGCTGCCGGCGCGACGAGATGCCGAGCTTGCTGAACACCTTGCGCAGGTGATAGTCGACGGTGTTGGTGCTGATGAACAGGGCCGCGCCGATCTCCGCGTTGGTGTTGCCGTCCGCGGCCATCCGGGCGACCGCCGCCTCTCTTGGCGACATCTCTGCTCCCGCGACGAGCTGACGTTCGCTGATCTTCTCTCCCGTCGCTGCGAGTTCGGAGCGGGCTCGTTGCGCGAACGCCGGCGCATCGATGCGGTCGAATATCCCGACCGCCGTGCGTAGCTGATCCCGCGCTTCCCGGCGTCGCTTTTGGCGGCGTAGCCATTCACCGTAGAGCAGATGTGCCCGGCCCAAATCACTGGGCACATGTGCGGTAGCGAGCAGTTCGATCGCGTGTTGGAAGTGCGCCTCGGCGTTTGCATCGTCGGCAAGCAGCGCCTGGCACCGCTTGTCAAGTCCTCGCAGCCACGGCGTACCGCTTGCTTGGGCCATGTCGCCAATCTCGGCAGCGGTGTGACTGGCGTCGCAGAGGTGCCCGCTACGCGCGGCGGCCTCCACGTAGTCGGCGAACTGGTGCTGCGTGACCTGCACGAACCGCGCCTGGATCGTCGGGCTGAAGCGATTGTATGCGTCGCGGTAGTGGCCTTCGGCAATGTCGCGGACGCCGAGCGCGGTTTGAGCGGATGTGTACACCCCGCCGAAGCCCATCTGCCGGGTGATCTCACTGATCGCCTCCACTTGGTCCCGCGGTTTGCCCGTCCACGCCAGGTACGAAATGTTGATCACGTTCTCCGCGTCATATCCGACGGCGCGGCGCACCTCGCGGACTTGGTCGATATAGACCTTCGCTGCTGACGGGTCGCCTCGATCCAGCTCGAAGAGCGAGCGGATCCATAGCACGGTATCGAGCGTGCGAAGCGCTCCGGAGTCGCGGGCGATTTGTGCCAGCCGGTCCAGATATCTCTCACTCGCCGCTTCGTCGAATAGTGCTGTCGTGAAGACGAATCCGATGAAATTGAACTCCAGAAGGTCGGCGTCGCCGAGGCCGAATAGTGTGTCCAACGCCGCCCGCATGAACGGCACCGCCTCGCCGTACGGCAGCAGGACGAGCGCGGCGAGCGCGCGCAAGACGGCTGCGGATGGGCCATCCTTGACCTGTGAACCCGCGTCGAGGCGGCCACCCAGCTCCTTAAGGGTGGTCCCCTTCGTCAGCGAGTCGGAACTCAATATCAGCTCGAAGGCCGCGAGCAGCGCCTTCTGCTCCAATTCGGGATCGCGTCCATGGAATTCCCCTGCCGCGTTGAGCATGCTCGCGGCGGCGCCGACCATGATCGCGGGGTCTGCTATGAAGACCGCCAACGCGGTCCGCGCGGTGATCATCCGCCCACGCTGCACAGGATCGAGATCCTCGGGATCTATCCGGTCGAGCAGTTCTCGAGAAATGTGCGCAGACCCGGCCTCGCCTGCGGCTTCCGCGGCGGCAAGCAGGAGGCCGTTACGCTCCCAACCTGAGGGGGTGAGGTCCGCAGCCCGGGCCAGCAGGCGTGCCTGGGAGATGAGTCCGCCCCGCCTGGCGGCTCGCTCGGCGACAGCTTCCAAGCGGGCCGCCACCGCCGTATCGGTTCCCGGCGTCGCCTCCGCGGCGTGCCAGGCTTCGAGCTCGACCAGCCCCAACTGTGCGGCTCCGTGCGCCAACGCGGCGTGGACCCTGCGCCGGTCGGCACCTGGTGTTGCCGCGTACACGGCTGAACGTACCAGCGGATGGCGGAATAGAACCGTATCGCCGAGGGACACCAAGCCAGCGCGTTCAGCATCAGCCGCACAGTCCGGCGAAAGGCCGAGCCCTTCGGCTGCCATCGTGATGAGCCGGGCTTGGCCGCCGGCCTCAGCTGCTGCCAGCAGCAGCCACCGTTGCACGTCGCGAGGTGTCTCACGGACCTGCCGCAGGTAATGCGCCTCCAGGTGACGCCCAATCGGTATCGGCTCACGGGAGAGTGACAGATCACTGAGCTGGCGGACATCGAGATCTTGGGCCAGGTCGATCAGCGCAAGCGGGTTTCCGCCGGTGGCGGTGGCGATCTGCGTCGCGGCAAACGGGTCGATTAAGTCCGGCGCCGCCTGCATGAGCAGCTGGACTGCCGAGGCGTCGTCAAGACCTGTCAGTCGGATGGATTCCATGCCGGCCAACTGCACGTCGGTGTCCGCGCTGTCGCGGGCTGCGAACAATAACGCTGTGGACTCAGCCTGGAGACGGCGGCCAACGAACGCCAGCACGCCGAGCGACTCAGAATCCAGCCAGTGTGCGTCATCAACGACGCACACCACGGGACGCTGACTGCCAGCTTCGCCGAAGAGCGCGAGCATCGCCAATCCCACTAGAAACCGGTCCGGTACCGGCCCGTCGTCGTTGCCCCACGCCACACGTAACGCCTGCTGATGGCGAGGTGACAGGGCCGCAAGGTGATCGATGAGTGGCACACCGACGCGTTGAAGGCCTGCGTAAGGGATCGACGACTCCGTCTCATACCCATCAGCCCGGACCAGCTGGACAGCCGACACATCAGCAGTCGCGCTGTTCACCAACGCCGTCTTGCCGATCCCGGGCTCGCCCCAGACAACAATCGCGCCGCCGAGCCCGTTGCGTGCGCCGGTTACCAGTGCCTGCACAGTCCGTATCTCCTCGGAACGACCGAGGAGCGCTGTGGTGCGGTTGTGCTCAATGAGCTAGACGATAAGGGGCCGGCCGCACCTGATGACCGGCAATCGCGCAGAGGGACACCAGTGCGCTCGATGGCTCACGACGGCATATATCTCGGCCCGCAGCAGTCGAACCCGCAACCACCGACGGACGTCATCTTGTGGAGACGGTCCGGGGTGCGATACCAGCCGACGCGCTGGGAACGGTGTATATCCATGAACATGTCTTCGTGCTCAGCCCCGATGTTCTGACAAACTATCCGTCGCTGTGGAACGAGGAGGAACGCGTCGCCGACGCCGTCGCGCGGCTGCGGGCCCTGAAAGACCGCGGCGTCGACACCATCGCTGATCCGACGGTGCTCGGGCTGGGGCGCGACATCC
This sequence comes from Mycobacterium sp., assembly GCA_036497495.1. Taxonomy (GTDB): domain Bacteria; phylum Actinomycetota; class Actinomycetes; order Mycobacteriales; family Mycobacteriaceae; genus Mycobacterium. The sequence goes on along the minus strand of DASXJI010000192.1, from coordinate 4,120 downwards.
GCCGCGTGGCACGGGTCAACGAACAGGTCGATTTGAACATCGTCCCGGCGACCGGGCTATACACCTACAACGGTGTGCCGCTGTTCTTTTACTTCCGCGGGCCGGGAACACTTCTCGGCGGTGACGAACCGATGGTCGACATGTTCGTCGAGGACATCACGACCGGCATCGCCGGAACATCGATCAAGGCGGCGTTCCTCAAATGCGCGTTCGAGGACGCGTTGATCCCCGACGTCGAGCGGGTCATGAAGGCGATCGCCGAGGCTCACAAACGCACCGGTGTCCCGATCATGGTGCACACCAGCGCGTCACACTTGCACCGACCTGGTCACCCAGCAAGTCCTCGCCGGGAAGGGTGTTGACCTCGGCAAGGTGCTGATCGCGGATGCCGGCGACACCACCGACCTGGACTACCTGCACAAGCTCATCGACGCGGGCTCCTACATCGGCATGGACCGCTTCGGACTCGATCCGCTGTTGCCGACCGATCAACGCGTAGCCACCATCGCGAAGCTGGCCGCCGAAGGGTACGCCGATCGGATGATGCTCGCCCACGACGCGTCCTGCCACATGGACTGGTTCCCGCCCGAGGTGTACCAATCCCTGCCCGACTGGCGTTTCACCTTTATCCACGACACCGTGTTGCCCGCGCTTGCACATGCCGGCGTCACCGAGAAGCAAATCTCCACCATGCTCATCGACAACCCCCGCGCGTTCCTCACCGCTGGAAATGCTGCCTCGCGCGCACTCGACGAGCGCCCGCATGAATCCATTGAGCGGAGATGACGCCGGTCCGCGTGGCCTGTCGGAGGTGCTGTACGCCTTCACGTCTGCGGGCAACAACAACGGATCGGCGTTCGCCGGGATCACGGTCAACACCGAGTGGTACAACACCGCCCTCGGCTTTGGCGATGGTGTTTGGGAGGTTCTTGCCGATCGTCCTGGTGCTAGCGTTGGCCGGTTCGCTGGCCAAACAGGGCGCCACACCGGAGTCCATCGGGACACTGCCCACGCACCGACCCCAATTCGTGGGGATGGTTGCCGGCGTCACCGTCATCCTGGTCGCACTCACCTTCCTGCCCGTGCTGGCGCTCCGGCCCCTAGCCGAAGGAATTCACTGAAATGCAAGCTTCAACAATCGATTCGGCCGTGACCACGCAACCCAAACCAAGCACACCGCGCAAACGTGTCCACGGTGGATTGCTCGACCCACAGACGTTGCTGCGCCCGACGCCCGACGCACTGCGCAAGCTCGACCCCCGGACGCTGTGGCGCACCCCGGTCAAGTTCATCGTGGAGATCGGTGCATTTGTGGGACGCGTTGTGCCGGGCCTATGCGGCGGCGCTCGGGTTCGACCACGCCACGGGCGGCGACGAAGTATTCCGGGATCTGGTGTTGACCAGGATCATCGAACCGACAGTAAACAGGACCCCCTTCGGGTGCTGGCCGAGACCGGCGTCGAGCCGGTCTCCTACCGCACCGTGACGCGGCGCCTGCCAGCATTCGCCAAACACACGCTGCGCCAAGCATTGCATCCCATGGCAGTGATGCCGCGACGTCCTTTGGTGGATCTGGAAGACCAGGGCGATTTCGCCGACGCGATTCAGCACTGGTGAATGACATGTTGGAGCCTCAGTACGACCAGCTCGAACAGCGGGTCATCTCGGTGCGCACCATCACAATTGTCAGTAGCTTCGAAGGCTCGGCCATGGATGGAGAGTCGTACCGAAATCGACTCTCCAGCAAATACTCTCATCAAGTGCTCACCGGTATCGGGGCGAGCTACACCATCGCCTTTTCGACTGCAGCCAACACCGCACGGGTGGAGTCGCGTGTGCCGATCGTGATCCGCACGCCGCCGTCCGCGAAGTGGCGGACCTGAAGACGGGCCGGGTCGAACACCTCCTGCCAGGGTCGGCCCGCCGAAGGCAGGTACACGAAGTTGGCGTGGGTGTCGGTGCTGTAGATGCCCATCGCCCGCAGCCGCCTGCGCAGGCTGTGGCGCTCCCCAGTAATCAGCTGAATACGTTCCCGCAGTTGGGTGTCCGCGTCGTAGGAAGCCGCGACCGCGACTGCACTCGTGATGGCCATGCCGAATGGCAGCTGCATCGCCCACAAGCTGCGGGCGAGCTCAGACGTGCCAAACCCGTAACCGATCCGCAGCCCCGCCAGGCCGTACGCCTTCGAGAACGATCGCAGCACGACCACATTCGGGAAACGCCGCACCAGCGCGACCCCGTCGAGGCGGTGTTGCGGGGCGACGAACTCGATGTAGGCCTCATCAAGCAGCACCACGGTGTCCGACGGCACCCGCCGCAGGAACCGCTCGACCTCCTCGGCGGATTCCAGCGTCCCGGTCGGGTTGTGCGGGCGGCACAGCACGACCACCCTTGCGTCGGCCGCGGCGTCGGCCAGCCTGTCGAGGTCGTGGTGGCCGTGCGCGTCCAGCGGCACCGTCACCGGGTTCAGCCGCGCCATTTGCGCGAAGATCGGATACCCCTCGAATGTCGGCGACGTCATCACCATGCGGTCACCTGGCGAGGTCACCGCATCCAGCACCTGCATCACCACGCCGGTCGCACCGGCACCCGGGATCACCTGCTCATCGGGCGCCCCGAGTCGACCGGCGATCAGCTTGCGTAGGGTCGCGGGCAGGTACTCGGGATAGCGGTTGGCCGCGTCGATGGACTCGATCAGGGCCGAGCGCACCGCCGGAAGCGGCGGAAACGGATTCTCGTTGAGCGACAGGGCCAACGGGTTGAGCGCACTGGGCAGCGCCTCGACGGCCTCGATCAGCTCTCGGTTGAGCGTGGCCATCAGTCGCGACCACCCCACTTGACCGCGGCGGCCCCGGCGAAGTCACCGGCGTGCGCGAATGCGGCCATCATCACAACGTCACCGGCCCTGAGCTGACCGTCGGTGATCGCGCGATCCAGGTTGATCGGAATGCCCGCCGCGAACAGGTTTCCGTAGTCATCGAAGGTATCGACGTGGCGCTCCTTGGGCAGCTCCAACGCCTCGCGCCAGTTGCGCAGGAACACCCGGTTGGGCTGATTCGTGATCAGTAGGTCAAGATCCTTGGGTTGCATGCCAATTCGGTCACAGACGGCGAGCACCACTTCTGGCACCTCCCGGTTGCCGCGGGCCAGCACCTTGGTGATCTTGCTTTCGGTGAACCCGATGTGCAGTTCGCCGGGGCCGGGCTGCCACCACTTGCGTTGCGGGTCAACGGCGATCGTCATGTCGCCGGCGTACTCCCCGTAGGTGCGGCATTCGACGTCGAGGATCGGCGACTTGTCCGACAGCGTCACCAGCGCCACCGCCGCCCCGTCACCGGGCACCGACGCCTGCGGCTTGCGCCGCACCGTGGGCTGGTCGAAGACCTGGCCTCCCGCGTTCTGCGCGATCGCGATCAACGCGGTCTTCAGTTCACCGGAGGACAGCAGTTGCTTGGCCACCTGCAGGGCCAGCACGAAGGCCGCGCAGCCGCCGTTGTGCAGGTCGAGCACCGCGCTCGGGCGCATCCCCAACCGATGCGCCATCCCGCCGCCACCGCCGTAGAACGGTATATCCGGCATCTGCGTGTGGGTGATCAGCACGTCGACGTTGGTAATCGCGTCATAACCATGCCTCGCGACCAGCCCCTGGGTGGCCCGCTCGACCATGTCGATCGCGGTCTCGTCCTCGGCGACGTGGTGCCGGAACTTCGGCCCGCGGAACATCACGTTGTCGCGCAGGTCGTCGGATTCGGCGAACTGTGCGTAATAGTCCGCGCCGATCGGCTCGCCCGGCAGGTAGGTGGAAACGTCGATCAAGCTGACGGTCATGGTGTCCTCATTTCATCCAGGCCGGTGTCACCAGCAGACCGTTGCGGTGCCGGTATTCGGTGATTGCCTTGAGGTTCTGCAGCTCAAGCAGATGGCCTGCGCCGAACATCTCCCAGAAATCGCCGACCCACACCGGCCGTTGCGGGGCGCCGTCTCGGGGTAGGGGTTGTGGTCGTAGAACGGGTGGTGGCAGTTGGTCCACAGCACCACCGAACCGGGCTTGTCAAACACCAACTGCGCGTCCACGACCCGCATCAGGTAAATCATCCAGAGGTGCTTGCCCTGGTCCCAC
>DASXJI010000191.1:0-5047 GCA_036497495.1 Mycobacterium sp. | reverse complement strand
ACAATCCAGACCAGCGTTCGTCTGGGTTCTTCGAGCAGCAGCGAGCCCAACGGACAGAGTGCCGCCCAGACGATGACTGCGCTGGACTGCTGAAATCCGCCCAACGCGATCGTCACTAGCCACGGCAAGATCAGGATCACGAGCAGTTGAGTGAAGCGATAGAACTCGAGATTGCGGGTCCAGGCGAACAAAACCGGGTTCGCCAGCGTGAAAACTGTGTAGAACACCGGTGCGATAGCGGCCAGCGGGGTGTCCATCAGCAGGTAGACGACGCTCCACAGCGTCGTGAGCGGTAAGGTCCCTGCGCACAGCGCAACGGGCCGGCCCCGCTATGGCGGTTCAGCCGGGCTGGTGCGCAGCTGCGTCCAATGCATTCCGATCCGGCAGGTCAGCGCCGGCGCGAGTGACAGTCAGCGCCGAAACGCCGCTGGCCGCCTCGAGCGCCTCGGTCAGCGCATCCAGGTCTATCCCGGCGAGCGAGGCGCGCTGTCCGGCACCCAACCGCCCTTGCTCCCAGAACGCGTCGATCAGGCCGACCATGAACGCGTCACCGGCGCCCACGGTGTCGACCACCCGCACGGGTCGGGCCGACACCCGTACTTCACCTGCCGCGCACACCGCCGCCGCTCCCTGGCCGGCCATCGTCACCACCACGATCGCCGGGCCCAGCGACTGCCAGATCTGCGCGATCTGCTCAGGCGACCGGTCGGGATCGATCCAGCGCAGGTCCTCTTCGCTGACTTTCACGATGTCGCTGCGCTCGACGAGGTGCTCGATGCGTGCGACAGCCAGGTCACGATCGACGATCAGCGACGGCCGCACGTTGGGATCGAAGGTGACGGTGGCCGACACCCGGTAGGTGTCGACGAGAGCCGCGACGGCCAGACACCCCGGGTCCTGCACCGCGGCAATCGATCCGGTGTGTACGAAAAGCGGCGGTGCCACCATCGGCGTTCCGGAAAGCTGCCAATCCAAATCGAACACGTAGTTGGCCGACCCGTTTGCGTCGAAGGTCAGTCGCGCGGCGGTGGTTCGCGCGGCGTTCTGGCTTCCTGAAACAAGTTGCGCGCCTGCGGCATTGATGTACTCGGCGATGCGCCGACCGTACGGGTCATCGGCGATGTGGGTGAGAAAGTCGATGTCACGGCCCAACCGGGCCAACCCGACCGCAACGTTGAGCGGGCTGCCGCCGACGTGCTCGCCGGTGACCTGTCGGCCGTCCTGCACGATGTCCATCAGCGATTCACCGATCACCAGCCCGCGACTCATTGCACTAATTCCTCGAGTGTCGCGCGAGCTCCCTTGCGGTGCAACGAATCTAGCGCCCAGCGGTACGCCTCGACGAACCGATGCTGGTGGGGCAGGTCTGCGAACACCGCGGTGATGTCGATGAACGCGTTGGGGTTCTCGTGCTGCGACCGGGCGATCGGGACCAGCGAATCCGCCAACTGGTCGAGCACCTCGTACGGATTACCCCACTCGTCGACGCCCTCGGCGTAGCGGGCCCAGCTGGCGACCGCCGCCGAGGCCATCTGAACCGGCCCGTCGTTGGCAAGGTTGTCGCAGATGACGGGGAACAGCCATTTCGGGATGCGGTCCGACGAGTAGGCGCATAGCCGCGCCACGGTATCGCGCACCGCCGGGTTGGCGAACCGCTCGACCAGCGTGCGGCCGTACGCGTGCAGGTCGATCCCCGGCACGGGCGGAAGTGTGGGGATGGCTTCGGTGTCGAAGTAGGTAAGCAGGTACTTGGCGAACAACGGATCCTGTGCGGCGTCGTGGACGAACTCGAAGCCGCAGAGATGCGCGAAGTAGCACAAGCACTGGTGTCCCGCGTTGAGCATTCGCAGTTTCATCAACTCGTACGGGCGGACATCGTCGACCACCAGCACGCCCGCCATTTCCAGTGGCGGCCGGCCATCGGCGAAGTCGTCTTCGAGAACCCAGGCGGTGAACGGCTCGGCCACCACCGGCCACCGGTCGTTCACACCGAAGTCACGCCGCACTTCCGCGGCCATCTCCAAAGTTGTTGCCGGCGTTATGCGGTCGACCATCGAACTCGGAAATCGGACGTGTTCGGCCACCCACTCAGCCAGCCGGGGATCCCGGCGTTCGGCATTGGCGAGCACGGTCCGCCCTGCGACTTCACCGTTGTTCTCGATGTTGTCGCAGGACACGATCGTCGGTGCGGGTACACCCCGATCGCGACGCCTGGCGAGCGCCTCGCTGATCAACGAGAATGCGGGCCCGTCGGGATCGCGGTATCCGCCTTCGGTGATGGTCAGTGAAATGATCCGAGTGGACGGCGCACCGAGCATCTCCAGCGCTGACTCCGGATCATCGGGCGCGTAACGGTAATCGATGATCGAGCCGATCACCTGTGCATCCCGGCTGCCGTCGGGGTTTTCCAGGATCAGCGTGTAGAGCCCGTCCTGATCGTTCAGTACGTCGCGCATGGTCCAGTCGGCGGGCATCACCCCCACGCCGCAGATGCCCCACTCACGCGCCACGCCGTGCTGCAGCAGCAGGTTGATGTATGCGGCCTGATGCGCCCGATGGAAGTGGCCGGCTCCGATGTGCGCGATCCCGACGCTGACGCTGTCGCGGTCATATTTCGGCGCGTCGATAGGCAGGCTTTTCAGCGTTGAGTTATTGAGATCGATTGCTTCAGGCACGATTGCACAACTCCTTCCGGGTCGAGGCCCGTATCGTCATTGCGTCAATGACGATGCCTGTGTCAGCGGGAACCTCCACCTGTCACGGTCGTCAACATCAGGGCGTCGGATAGGGCGCGCCACGAATCGGTGATCGCAACCGCACCGGCGTCGATCAATTCCGCAGTGCGATGGCGTCTTTCGTCAGCCGGCACGAACATGACGTTTCCGACGGCGAGGTAACCGGCCGCAACCGCGGATTTGACACCGGGCACCGAATCCTCCACGGCCACGCCCTGATGAGCTTCGATCCCAAGCACCCGGCCGGCATGCATATAGACCGCCGGGTCGGGCTTGCTCGTCGGCACCGGCAGCGAATCTTCGGCGCTGAAGCGCAGTTCCGCCGGGATCAGCGGATCGAGGCCGGCCGCGGTGAACGAGGCCTTCAGTCGCGCGAGGGCACTGGAGCTGACCGCTGCCATCGCGTACCGAGATGCCAGAGTCTGCAGCGGCTCGAGTACCTCCGGATCCGGCTTCAGCGTGACGGCCAGATGAGCGGTGACCTGCTCGCGCTCTTGGCGCACCCACTGCTCGAGTTCATCGGCGGTCAACGCGCGACCGGCCGCCACGTCGCTGTCCGAGGCCAGCACCGCGTCGGGGCGTCCGTCGACGAGGGCCTTTTCGAACGGGACTCCGCTCAGCACGGCCAAATCGGTAGCGGTGCTGCGAAAGTTCTTGCCGACAGCTTTCTTACGCAGCTCATCACCGCTCAGCGGCGACGAGACGCCGAATCTGGCCAGGAAGCGAGTGGTCACCTCGGCCGAGGCGTCGAATGCCGGTGCCTCGGATGGGAAGAGGTTGTCATCGGCATCCAACAGCAACGTGGTGATATGCGCTGGGTTGAATGGGCGCACAAACTCGAGGGGCTGGTTCATGACACCATCAGCTCCCGTTCGTTGTCGCCCAACACCTGGCGCAACGTGGCGATCACACCGCGCTCGTCGATGTCGGTAATCATCTCGCGCAGACGGTCCGTAAATCCAGGAACTTCCCGAACTTCGGCAAAGATCTCGTGGTGCAGGAGCGGGTCAGGATTGTTGCCGTCCGTCGTCGCCAGCTTGGTCAGCAACTCTTTCTCCGGGTCATCGACGCGAATCGGGCGGCCCTTCAGGTCGTAGCCGCGCAGATACCTGGCCCACCCGGCGAGGGCGACCATCAGCAGGGTGTGCGGTCTGTCCTGCTCGATCGCCTCACGCAGAGACGGCAGCAGGAACGACGCGATCTTCTCCGATCCTCGGCGGGCCAATCGTGACAATTGGTCGCTCATTTGCGGATTGCTGAGCCGCGAGAGCAGCGTCTCGCGGTATTCGGGAGTGTTCATCCCGGGTACCGCGGGCAGCAGCGGCTGGATCTCGTCGCGCATGAACTGCTCGACGTAATCGAAGATGACCTCGTCGTCCATTGCCTCATCGGTGCGCTGGTAGCCGGCCAGCATGGCCAGGCATGACATCGCGATGTGAGTCCCGTTCAGCAGACGGGTCTTTACCAACTTGTGGTCGCTGACATTGGCAACGAACTGGGCGCCGACTTCGTCCAAGGGCGGGCGACCATCGCTGAAGCTGTCCTCGATGACCCACTGGCAGTACGGCTCGGTGAGCACCGGCCACTTGTCGTCAATCCCGAATTCCTGCTGAACGAATTCCCGCTCCAACTCCGAGGTCTGAGGGGTGATCCGGTCCACCATGGTCGACGGGAACGCGACGTAGGCATCGATCCAACGGGCCAGCCCCGGGTCCTTCAACGCGGCAAACGACACCAATGCGGTCCGCGCCGCCGCAGTGTTGTCGGGGATGTTGTCGCAGCACATCACCGTGAACGGTGGGGTACCGGCGCGACGACGCAAATCCAGCGCCTGGGTCAGGCACCCCCATGCGGTGACATAGCTGCCCGAGTTGTTGATGAGGTCGGCCCGCACATCGGCGTGGCTGGCGTCGAACTCGCGGGTGACTGGGTCGAGGAAGTACCCATTGCCGGTGATGGTCAGGCTGACGATGCGGGTACGGGGGTCGGCCAGCGCGGCGCGGACCGCCGCGCCGTCGTTCGGCGCGTAGTGGACGGAGCCGATCGATCCGACCACCCGGGCCGTCTCGCCTTCGTGACCGCGCTGCACGACGGTGTAGAGCCCGTCCTGGGCCGACAACACGTCTTTGACGTCGCGGGAGCGCAGGCTGACGCCCGTGACCCCCCACTGATTGGAAATGCCCGAGCGGGCTAGGTCATCGAAGTAGACGGCTTGATGCGCACGGTGAAAGTTGCCCGCGCCGATGTGTAGAACACCGCGTTGCAGGGTAGACCGATCGTAAGTTGGCACGTCGATTCGCTGCGAATGCAGT
>DASXJI010000190.1:0-2022 GCA_036497495.1 Mycobacterium sp. | reverse complement strand
CTGTGGGCCCGGGTGGACCGGGTGGTGTACGCGGCCGATCGGCACGACGCGGCCCGGGGCGGGTTCGACGACCGGGCCTTCTACGAGCTGCTCGAGCGGGACCGCGAGGACTGGTCGACGCCGGTGCAGGCGCTCGAGCTGAAGGGGCGGACAGCGCCGTTCGAGGCCTGGCTGGCCACCGACTCCAAGGTCGAGTACTAACGGGGCTTCGCCCCAGCCCGACGAGGCGTGCCGTGGTTGGCATCGGTGCGGGGGCTCCGGTCGGCGGGTAGACGGCGAACGGCGTGCCGGTCACCGTGTATGAACCGCGTGTCGCGGTTGGTGTGGCCTTGCGGCCGCCCGTCCGACCGGAGCCCAGCGATGACGTTACCGCGCAGTGTTGCTGATGTCCTGGCTGATCATGTGGTGTTCGACGTGGAGTGCATCGACCGGATGTACTGCAACGTCTACGTGCCGCAACTGCAGTACGCCGGTGGGCTGCTGGGCTACATCCAGCGCCAGCTCGGGTTGCCGATCGCCTCGACCGCGCCGTTGGGGAAGATCACCGATGCCTTCAGTGCCGCGATGCATCGCTTTGCCCGCGACCAACAGGTGCCGTGGGTGGACTTCGCCAAGGGACAACGCAAGGACGACGTCATGCATGAACACCTCGCCCAGTTCACCGCCGAGGAAGGCGTGCTGTTCATCGGGCGAGCGCAAGAGAAGACGGGCGTGTTCCGCACCGAGCGTCGCCGCGACACGCAGGGTGATTCCTACCCATGGATCGTGAAGACCACCGGCGTGGTCAACCAGTTCTACGTCTACGCGGTCGACGCCGATTTCGGGCCGTTCTTCCTCAAGTTCTGCTCCTATTTCCCCTACAACGCCAAGCTATGTATCAACGGCCACGAATGGGCCAAGCGACAGGCGACGAAGGCTGGCATCGGGCACACCGCGCTGGACAACGGCTTCGCCACCTGCGAGGACCCGGCCGCGCTGCAGGTCATCTGCGACCGGCTCGGCCCTGCACAGATCGACGGGCTACTGCGCAAGTGGCTCGCGCTGCTGCCGCACCCATTCACCGCGGCGGACCGCGACGCCGGATACCGCTACGACATCTCCATCCTGCAGGCCGAGTTCTCCCTGACCCAAGTGCTGGACCGGCCGATCTCGGGGCGGGTGTTCTTCGAGCACGTCATTCGCGACAACCTCGACGCCGGACGCCCTAACCAGATCAGCCTCATCTTCGATCGGGCGCTACGCCGGAGGGGACCGCGACCCACACCCGGGCGGTTCCGCACCCGCGTCATCACCGAGGGCGTCACCCCGAGCCTGCACATCGACTACAAACACACCACGATCAAGCAGTACCACAAGGAAGGACGCGCCTTACGCACCGAGACCACGATCAACAATCCCGACGACTTCGGAATCAGGAAACGGCTGACCAATCTGCCCGCACTGCGGGAGATCGGCGTCTCCGCCAACCGGCGCCTGCTTGGCGTCCAACGACTCAGCCACAACCCGATCCGCGCCGCGGAAGCCTTCACCGCCATGCACGACCCGATCATCACCGACACCGGTCACCGCATCGCCGGGCTCCGTCTCGGAGACCGCCGGGCGCACGCCCTGCTGCAAGCACTGCTGGTGTTCCGGTTGCTCCCGAATGGATTCCTCAACCGCGACCTACGCCAGCTGCTTGCCGAACTGCTGGGCACGCACCTCATCACCGCCGGACAGATGAGCTACGACCTGCGACGGTTGCGCGCCCACCGGTTGATCACCCGCATCCCGCGCAGCCACCGCTATCGACTCACCGACGTCGGGTTGCACTACGCCATGCTGCTCAGTCACATCCACAACCGGCTCCTGCTACCCGGCCTGGCCCACCTCACCGACCCCGACCCGCCAGCACCCAGCGCCCTGCGCGCCGCCGCCCGCAACTACCGCCGAGCCCTCGATCAACTCACCCAGGAGGCCGAACTCGCCGCGTGAACCACACTTGACTCGATCTTGCCGACTTCGTCGGCCTCAGCAAACTAG
>DASXJI010000189.1:0-4977 GCA_036497495.1 Mycobacterium sp. | reverse complement strand
TTACTCGGCCACAGCTACGAAACCCCTTTTGACAGCTTGATTATCGCTGCCGGGGCCGGCCAGTCTTACTTCGGCAACGACCACTTCGCCGAATTCGCGCCCGGCATGAAGTCCATCGACGACGCTCTGGAATTGCGTGGTCGTATCATGAGCGCATTCGAAGCGGCCGAGCGGTCGAATGATCCGGAGCGGCGGAAGAAACTCCTGACGTTCACCGTTGTGGGCGCGGGACCGACCGGCGTGGAAATGGCCGGTCAGATCGCCGAACTCGCGGACTTCACCCTCAAAGGCGCCTACCGCCATATCGATCCGACGAAAGCACGCGTGATTCTGCTCGACGCGGCCCCCGCCGTCCTGCCCCCGATGGGCGAGAACCTCGGCAAGAAGGCCGCCGCACGGCTGGCGAAGATGGGCGTCGAAATCCAGCTCGGTGCCATGGTGACCGACGTTGACCGCGACGGCATCACGGTCAAGGACTCCGACGGCACCACCCGCCGCATCGAGTCGGCCTGCAAGGTGTGGTCGGCGGGAGTCTCCGCCAGCCCGCTGGGCCGCGATCTTGCCCGCCAGTCGGGTGTCGAACTCGACCGCGCGGGCCGGGTCAAGGTGTTGTCCGACCTGTCAATTCCTGGCCACCCCAACGTGTTTGTCGTTGGTGACATGGCCGCGGTCGACGGTGTGCCCGGGGTCGCGCAGGGCGCCATCCAGGGCGGCAAGTACGCGGCGGCCACGATCAAGGCCGAGTTGGCCGGCGCCGACCCCTCGCAGCGGGAGCCGTTCCAGTACTTCGACAAGGGGTCGATGGCCGCGGTTTCGCGTTACTACGCGGTGGTGAAAATCGGTCCGCTCGAGTTCGGTGGCATCATCGGCTGGTTCGCCTGGCTGCTGCTGCACTTGGTCTATCTGATCGGGTTCAAGAACAAGATCACCACCGTGCTGTCGTGGATTGTGACGTTCTTGAGCGGCCGGCGCGGACAGCTCACGATCACCGAGCAGCAGGCCTTCGCCCGTACTCGGCTCGAACAGCTCGCCGTATTGGCGGCCGAGGCTCATGAGGACGACACGGCCAAGGCCGCCAGTTAGTTCTCGGCTTCGAGGTTTTGCAGCCGCACCTGACCGCGGGCCACGAGACGGTCGTCGGAGTCGGCGATGGTCACTATCCACAGCTGCTGTCGCCGCCCGCGATGCACCGGAGTCGCGGCGCCGTAGACCGTCCCGCTGCTGATCGCACGCAGGAAGTCGGTGTTGTTGTTGACGCCGACCACCGAGCCACCGCCGTTGGCGGCGATCCACGTGTATGCGGCCACGCTGGCCAGGCTCTCGACCATCGAGCAGTAGACACCGCCATGCAGGATGCCCATCGGTTGCAGTAGCTTTGGCAAGACGTCCAGCTGGGCGCGCGTTCGATCAGGACTGATTTCGTTGAATACCAGACCTAGTTCCTTATCGAACGGTGCCTCCGGCAATGGCTGCATGCTTCTGTGTCTACACGGCCGCTGACGTCAGGCGTGATTCCGGGGTGTTGGAACTTTTGTGCGCGGCGTAGCACTGACCGATACTGTGAGCTCGGCTCAAAGGGGCTGTGAGCCTAAGTCGGAAACGTTCGAGATAGCAGCAGGGGGAATTAGATGGCGACGGCTACGACCGACCCGGTGCGGTTGCCGCCCGGTACCCGGATTCCCAAGCTGATCCAGACTCTTCAGTTCCTGGTCTCGAACCACGCGATGTTTTCCGCTCTGTCGCGGCGATACGACAGCAACGTGGTGAGGGTGAATCTGCCACGCAACAACCATGCGGTGGTGATCAACGATCCTGTTCTGGCCAAGGAACTGTTCAACACCGGCACCGAGCTGGTCGAACGTCCGCCGTCGGGGGCCGGATCCATCGGCGAAGCATTCGGTCCGGGCTCGACGTTCAGCCTTGCCGGCGTCGAACACCGCGAGCGCCGCAAACTGCTGGCGCCGCCGTTTCACGGCAAGCGGATGCGCAGCTATGACCGGATCATCGAAGAAGAGGTGATGCGCGAGATCGCGACCTGGCCCGAAGGCCGAGAGTTCGAAACGCTCGAGCCGATGCTGCGCATCACCGTCGGCGCGATCTTGCGCGCCGTGTTCGGCGCCGAAGGTCCCGCGCTGGAAGAGCTTCGCGAAACTGTGCCCGCCATGGTCACGCTCGGCTCACTGCTCGTGGTCTGCCCACCGATCATGCGCAAGGATCTGGGTCCGTGGAGTCCGTGGGGGCGCTACATGAAGCAGCGGCGTCGCTTCGACGCCGTCATCGCTTCGCTGATCGCCGAGGCGCGGGCCGATCCCAACATCGGGGATCGCAAGGATGTGCTCGCGCTGCTGCTGCAGGCCCGCTACGAAGACGGCGAGCCGATCTCCGACGAGCACATCACCGACGAATTGCTCACCTTGCTCGGCTCCGGCCACGAGACAACGGCATCGTCGCTGGCCTGGGCGTTGGAGCGGTTGAGCCGCCACCCCGAGCTGATGACGCGGCTGGCTGAGGAAGCCGACGCCGGCGGATCCGAATTGCGGCAGGCCACGATCTGGGAGGTCCAGCGCACCCGGCCGGTTCTCGACGGCACGACACGGCGTACGAAGACGCGAATCCGGTTGGGCGACTGGGTCCTTCCGGAGGGCACCAACATCATCATCAGCATCAAGCTGGCCCACGACTCTGAGGAGAGCTTCCCGGACGCGGGGTCGTTCAACCCGGATCGGTACATGGGCACTAACGCCAAGCCCGTTGCCTGGATCCCGTTCGGTGGCGGCGTCAACCGCTGCGTCGGCGCCGCGTTCGCCAACATGGAGTCGGATGTCGTCCTGCGCATGCTGCTACGCGAATTCCGTTTCGTCCCAACCGATGCGCCGGGCGAACGCGCGCGGTGGCGTGGCGTGGCGACCGTGCCGGCGAAGGGCGCGAGAGCGATAGTGCACCGGCGGACCGACAAGCCGTCCAACGGTGCCGACTCGGTATCCGCGGGTGACCGCGGCAGCGCGTAACGCACTGGCATACTTGCCGCTGTGACAAGCGCCCTCAGGCACTACGTGAAGCCCCTCGGCAGTTATTCATGGTTCAAGAAGGCCATGAACAAATACTGGTATCCCTTCGTCACCCGCAGGTGGGATCAAGACGACGTCGTCTTTCTCAACTGGGGCTACGAAGAGGATCCCCCGATGGGTCTGCCGTTGGCGCCGGAGGACGAGGCCAACCGATACTGCATCCAGCTGTACCACCGCACGGCGACTCAGACCGATCTCAGCGGCAAGAAGGTGCTAGAGCCCAGCTGCGGCCACGGCGGCGGCGGTGCCTACCTGATGAAGACGCTGCACCCGGCCTCCTACACCGGATTGGACTTCAACCCCGACGGCGTCGCATTCGCCAAACGCCGGTACGACCTGCCGGGCCTGGATTTCGTGCACGGCGACGCCGAGAACCTGCCGTTCCCCGATGAGTCGTTCGACGCGGTGCTCAACGTCGAGGCTTCGCACGCCTACCCGCACTTCGACCGCTTCCTCTCCGAGATGGTCCGGGTGCTCCGCCCCGGCGGGCATTTCCTCTACGTCGACTTCCGCGGATTCCTCGAATACGACGCGTGGGACGCCGCTCTGGCGGGCCTGCCGTTGCGGATGGAGTCCAAGCGCGAAATCAACCCCGACGTTCTGCGCGGGCTGGACAACAACTCCGGCAGGTACTTGGACCTGGTCGGCAGCCGCTTGCCGGTGCTCCTGCGTCCCTTCGGCCGGCTGTTCGCCGGTGCGCCCGACACGCTGATGTACAAGGAGCTACAGCGCGGGCGGCTGTCGTACCGGATGTACCACTTCATCAAGGACTAACGCCTAACGGCCTCCAGATACAGGCGAGCCCCGTGCATTACACCCGGGGCTCGCCGACCGAACCGACCGGGGGTCACTGCAGCCCTCAGGACGCCTTCGCGGTCATTTATCGCTCGATGCCAAAAGCATAGGCAAGGCTGCCCTAATTTTGCAAGGGGTTGCCCGTGTCCGTGTGCGGGCCGCCGGCAGTCCACGCACCGGCAGGCCGAAGCCGACCAGCGCGTCGAGCACGGCCTGACCGCGGCGCATGGCGGCCAACTCATCGGCGCCGGCCAACTGCGGCACCTGGGTCGCGGCCGCCACCACCATCGACCCGACGATGTGCCACATCGTCGCGATCGGCAGAGCGCCGCCACTGACCGCGTGCAGCTTGGCGAACAACGGTTCCAGGGTGCGATGAGAACGGTGGGCGACCCATGTCGTCAGGGCCGCCTCACTGGGCAGGCGCACCACGGCTGCGCTCTCGGCGACGATCGGATCGTCGGGGAGCGCACGCACCGTCGGATCGACCACGCCGGCCCAGTCGATGACGCCGTCGGAGTCGACGTGAACCCAGAGGTTCTCCAGCCCGGTGTCCCACGCCCTGGCCTCCAGCACCACCAGCGCGACCACGCGGCCGATCACCGTGTGCACCAGCGTCGCCGTCAGTTGCCTTGCGGCACTTCGCCGATCCATGTCCATCGCTGCCGCGTCGAACATGGTCTGCAGGCGATCTGTGCTCAATGCCGACGTCAGCGGCCACCACCGGCGGACGGAAACGTCGCCTAGCACCGCGACGCCGTAGACCCGGGGACACTGCGGATACAGTTCGCGCAGCCGCCGTGCGGACTCGTGCAGTGGCAGCACGCGGTCAATGGCCATCGCCGAGATCAGCGGGTCGTCGATCAGTACCGTCACGGGTAACCTCCTCTTGTGAGGTTAGCCTAACCATAGACTCTATTTCCATGCTGCGGGCACCCTCAAACGGCTGTCGATCACGACGACTCGGACCAACGTACGACCGTCGGTAGTAAGCGCGGGTACTCTGGCGGTGTTGCCAAGGAGATGAGCAGACATGGCTAAGCAGACGCGGCTCGGGGACCTCGAGCGCGCCGTGATGGACCATTTGTGGTCGGCTCCGCACCCGCAAACCGTC
>DASXJI010000188.1:0-2351 GCA_036497495.1 Mycobacterium sp. | reverse complement strand
GGACGATCGGGTGCGCTTCGCGGTGACCGCGCGCTGCGTCGCGGCGGCGGTCTTCGGTGCGATGGAGGTCTGGATGCTCGGCGAGAATCGATCGCTGGGTGAGCTCGCGAGGGTCTGCCACGTCGCGTTGGAGACGCTGCGAGCCGGCATCACCGATACCTGGTCGGACTCAGTTTCGTCATAATTGACAAAACTTGCCATTCATGTCAGCCTGCGCAGCAGAGCGGAAGGCGGGCAGATGACCGACTACGACGCGATTGTGATCGGCGCCGGGCACAACGGATTGGCCGCCGCGGTGCTGCTGCAAAAAGCGGGATTGCGGACGCTGTGTCTGGAATCCAAGCTCTACGCGGGCGGCATGGCGTCGACGGTGGAGTTGTTCGACGGCTACCACTTCGAGATTGCCGGGTCCGTGCAGTTCCCGACCGCGCCGGTGGTCCGCGAGGCGCTCGGCCTGGACACGCTGCCGACCATCGACCTGGACGTGATGTCGGTGGCGCTACGCGGTATCGGTGACGACCCGATGGTGCAGTACAGCGACCCGATCAAGTTATTCACCCATCTCAACGAGGTGCACGGGGCGGACGCCGTCAACGGCATGGCGGGGCTGATGGGCTGGGCCCAGGCGCCCACTCGGGCGCTCGGACGGTTCGAGGCCGGCGCGCCGCCCAAGACTATCGACGAGATGTATGCCTGTGCCACAAACGAATTCGAACGCTCTGCGATCGACGACATGCTGTTCGGCTCGGTCACCGACGTGCTCGACCGCTATCTTCCGGACCGCGAGAAGCACGGCGCGCTGCGCGGCTCGATGACGGTGCTGGCCGTCAACACCCTCTACCGCGGACCGGCGACACCGGGCAGCGCGGCAGCACTGGCCTTCGGGCTCGGCGTTCCCGACGGCGACACCATGCAGATGAAGAAGCTGCGCGGTGGCATCGGCGCGCTCACCCAACACCTGGTCCAGGTGCTCGAGCGCGAGGGCGGTGAGGTCCGGCTGCGCACCAAGGTCACCGAGGTACTGGTGAACGACGGCGAGGTCGGCGGGGTACGCACCGAGGCGGGACAGACCGTGACCGCGCCGATCGTCGTCTCCGCGGTCGCGCCCGACCTGACCGTCAACGAACTGATCGACTCCGCGGCGCTACCCGCCGATATCCGCGAGCGCTACGCCCGGATCGATCACCGCGGCAGCTACATCCAGATGCACTTCGCGCTCGACGAGGCGCCCGAATTCGCCGCCCCGTACCAGGCGCTGAACGAACCGAGCATGCAGGCGTCGATCGGAATCTTCAGCACGCCCGAAGAAGTCCAGCGGCAGTGGGAGGACTGCCGGCGCGGGATCGTGCCCGCCGACCCGACGGTCGTCTTTCAGGTCCCCTCGCAGAACGATCCCCACCTCGCGCCCCCGGGCAAGCACGCGGCATCGGCTTTCGCGCTATGGTTCCCGATCGAGGGCGACGTGGACTACGGCGCGGCGAAGGTCGAGATGGGTCAGCGGGTGATCGACAAAATCACTCGGTTGGCGCCGGACTTCGAGCGCAGCATCAGCCGGCACACCACGTTCACGCCCAAACACATGGGGGTGATGTTCGGCGCCCCCGGCGGCGACTACTGCCACGGGCTGTTCCACGCCCAGCAGGTCGGACCCAACCGGCCCGGACCGAAAGGCTTTCTCGGACAGCCTCTTCCGATCGACGGTCTATACCTGGCCAGCACCGGCTGCCACGGCGGCCCGGGCATCACGTTCATCCCGGGCTACAACGCGGCCCGCGCGGCGCTGACTGACGCGGGGCGCTAGGCCCGCGCGTCGAGGCGTCGACTGTGTAGCTAAACAGTGCCAAAGCCGCGAATTCCCACACATAGGCTGCACATTCGACGCGAGTGGCCCCGACGCGGGGTCTAGTCCCGCTCGTCGAGCAACCGATCCAGCAGCGCGATGAACTCATCCGCGTTGGCCGGGGTTAACGCGGGCCTGAGCCGGGTGCCCTCCACGTCCAGCGTGATCAAGGTCGACCGAAACGGCCGCCCCATATCGAGCGGCAGCCAGCGGCGCAGGTCGGAGCTTCCCCAGATGCGAAACCGGTGTAGCAGCAGACCCAGCGCTTCGGCCTTGTATCCGCGAATGTTGTTCAGCGCAATGATCTTCGACGTGCCGGACGGAAAATGGTAGCGGCGCAGCGTAATCGCCTCCCGGTCCAGCTGCACCAGGCCATCGTCATAGGAGCCGTCGGAGTTCGGTGCGCTCATGCCCGCGAACTCCGAAGCTGGTGACCGCGGGCGGTGAGGCAGCGGCCGTTCTCCAGGTTCCACTGCCAGCCGTGCAGGTTGCAGGTCAAGGTGTTGCCTTC
>DASXJI010000187.1:0-8134 GCA_036497495.1 Mycobacterium sp. | reverse complement strand
CAGGCTGCCTATCGCGCCATCGGGCAGCATCCCGAATGGGATGCTGCCGCACGCGGGCGCATCCCGGCGGAGTACCTCGACGTCTTCGACCGCAACGTCGACGCCCGTCGTCAGCTCACCGCGATTACGCCGGTTCGCAGCACGCTGCCCGCATGGCGGATCGTGCCACCGGCACCCGCCGATCAACTGCTGGGCTTCTACCACCAAGCCGAGGCGGACACTGGTGTCAGCTGGAACTACCTAGCCGCGATCAACCTGGTGGAGACCCGCTTAGGCAGCATCGACGGTGTGAGCACTGCCGACGCACAAGGCCCGATGCAGTTCTTGCCCGCGACTTTCGCCGCGTACGGCCAGGGCGGCGATATCCATTCGCCGCACGACAGCATCATGGCGGCGGGCCGCTATCTCGCCGCGAACAATTTCGCCAACGACCGCGATCACGCCCTTTACCGGTACAACCACGCCAACCAATATGTGCGCGCGGTTGATCAGTACGCGGCGCTGATTGCCGGCGACCCCGCCGCATTCGCCAGCTACTACCGGTGGGACGTGTATTGCCGCACGACCGCCGGAGATGTGTTGCTGCCCATCGGTTATGCCGCGGCTTCACCGATCCCGGCCGCCGACTACGTCGCGTCCCACCCGCAGTGAGTCAGCTCGCAGCCCGCACCAGACCTTCGGCGAGGGCCTCGTCGGTCAGCTCTTCGAGCTCTTTGCCTTTGGTCTCCGGCCCGAGCAGGTAGCCGATCACTGTCAGCACCCACAGGCCGGCCAGCGCCAGGTACGGCGTCTGCAGTCCGTAATGCATGATGCCCCAGCCGATGACGGTTGGAGCGGCGATGGAGACGACGCGGCCGCCGCCGACCGCGATTCCAAAGCCAGTGCCGCGCAGCACCGTTGGGAACAGCTCAGCGATGTACGTGTCGCCGACGCCCCAGAGCCAGCCGAGGGTGGCGATGGCGACCGCGCCGAAGATTTGATACTGAGCCAGCGAGTCGGCGGTGGCCGCCAGGATCGTCGACGCGATCTCGATGACCGCGGCGAGGATCGCCGAAGGCCGTCGACCGATTCGATCGGCGAGGCCGGTCCCGAGGAACGCGAACACCGCTTGCAGCAGGAAGAACACCAACGCGTAGCGAATCGCCTCGATGGGCGTGGCGTGGAATTTCTTCACGATGTAGGTCGTCAAGAACAGCGTCATGCCCCAATAGCCGACCGCGTTGGCGGTATAGATCAGCCAGCCGGCCACCAAACGTCGCCGGACGCCGGGCAAGTGCCAGAGCCGCGGCTTGGGGGTCCCGCTGGCCTGGACATCGACGTAGCGATGCGACTCGGTGATACCTCGCCGGATCAGGAATAAGACAATCGCGGGGATGATCGCGACGATGAAGGCCGATTGCCAACCGAAGTGGGGCACCAAAACCAGTGCGACGCCCGCGGCAAGGACGTAACCCAGCGAGAAGAGCGAAAAGATAACGCCGCCAACGCCGATCGCGCGTGTCTTGGCCGGCCAGACTTCGGCGGTATAGGGAGCGCCGACGGCGAGTTCGCCCGCGCCGCCGACTCCGGTGAGGAATCGCAGTCCGGTGAACGCGGCGATGTTGGTGGTGAGACCGGCCAGAGCGGTCGTGATGCCGTAGAGCAGGATCGACGCCCCGAGCGTCGTCTTCCGCCCCCACCTGTCCGCCGACATTCCGAAGCCGATGGTGCCAATGGTGTAGCCCAGCAAGAAGATCGAACCGATGTAGCCGGCTTGAGCATCGGTGATGTGCAGTGTCTGTTTGATTTCCGGCAACACCAGGCCGTAGATGTTCACCGCGTACGAGTCGAATCCGTAGCCCAAGCCCGCGGTCACGGCGACGAAGAGCGCCTGCCGGAACGTCACGGGGGAGGCTCTGGGAAACTGGACCGGAATGCTGCCGACGCTCAACGCCACGCGTGCACGGTATGCAACACGGTGGATCTACAGAAGAGTCGCGATCGGCGTGATCGGAACGGTGCCGCCAACGCCGCGCCGACGCCACAGCCTGCACCGAGCACGGTTCAACATGCGCAACAGGTCCACTGGCGGCGACGGTCGCGGAGCCGGCTGGGGCGGCCGCGGCGGACGCGGTTGGGGCGGCCCCGGCGGACGCGGTTGGGGCAGCCCCGGATTCCGTCCCGGTTGGGGTGGACCCGGTCCGATCGGGTGGGGGCGGTCCGCCGGTTCCGCCGTGCCTGATTGGACTCTGCAGCTGAGTCCGCTAAATGCGCCCGCTTGCTACTCGCACCATGGAGGCGCGAGTACCAAGTCGGCGCTCAGCTGCCGGCACTGAGGATTTTGATCGCGAAGATCAGGCTGTCGCCCTTCTGGATTCCGGCTTGGGGCTGACCGTCGGGATAGCCGTCCGCGGAGGCCATCGCGACGCCGACGGTGGAGCCGACCTTTTGTCCCGCGATCGCCTTCTGGAAGCCCGGCACCACTCCGTCGAGCGGGAATTGGGCCGGTGTGCCGCGGTCGTAGGCGCTGTCGAATACTTTGCCGTCGCGTCCGTTGACACCCATGTAGCAGACGGAGACTGTGGCGGAGGGCGCCACAACCGGTCCGTCTCCGGCGTGCAGCGTGTGTACCGCGGTTTCGGTGACGCTGAACGGTGCCGTCACGGTTACTAGCGGTGCGGCCGTACTCGTGGAGCCCGTCAATGCGACGCTGCCGGTTGCCCCGCTGAGGGTCCAGTCTGGTGTTCCGCCGTCACCCGGCGCTTGGGTGGGGCAGCTGGTGTCTGCGGTCGCGGGTGGGGGCGAGGCCGGCGACAAGGCTTGGGTGAAAGCAGGCGCGGTCGTGGATGTGTCTTTTGACGAAGCCGGCTTGTCGGAGCTGCACGCGGCAAGCGTCAAGACAGCCGATGCCGCACAGACAACGAGCGCGGCGGAAGAATACGTACGCAAGGAGTTCACGGTCGCCACGCTACAGCCGCGGGTTTCGCACGATGTCGTGGAGTAGAGCTCAGCGCACGGGTCTGCCTGACCGCGTGGACCCTTCAGCGGCAATTCCGCATCGGACAACGTCCGCCGGTCATCGAGCTATCGCCGGTTTTGGACACCCAGGTGTCACCGCCGCTGGAGACCAGCCCGGCCCCCGCCCCAATTGATGACACCACAAGCCTCCGGCTGAACTTGGGTTGCCTGCCAGACAGCCGTCCCTTGGCTCGAATAACCTCCATTTGCCAGCCCGGGTGCTGGCCAGGGTCGGCTTCGCGCGCCTCGGTCGAGTGCCAATTTAAGCAGCGTCGTCTCACGATCCACCGCCGCCACGGATTCTTGCCCCGATGTGACTTAGCATTTTGCGTATAACGGGTCAGGGCAGGAAGCGCAACACAGGTAACGTTTTCCATTCCGCTAGCCGGACCCTCGGATTGGCAGGGACCGAATAGCTAAGCCAAAGTAGGATACAGGCGGGGTAGAGTCCGCCAATGAAAAGCGTTAGGCCACTCTGCCAGCTACCCATAATTTTCCACAAATATCCATTTGTAACCACCACCGTGAAGACGGCTCCCAGTAACGCAAAGAACACAACGTGGTAGGTTGTTGCTCTAAGCCTTCCGCTAGAATAGTTGAGCTGGATGGCGTCTTCGGGCGCTTCAGCGGAAGGGGCAACGGTAGTCTCGGACTCGGCATCGGCGTATCCCTTAGTCGTCGCACGCCTTTCACGCTCAGAACGGCCGTATTGTCGCACCTTCGAGATGCCGCAGTACGCTAATCGACCAATGGCGTAAGTGGCGGTAACAGCCTCCGCGTAGCTAATCGTATGACCCGAGAACTTCCCGTCGAGAACTCCTTTGGTCAAGTAACCAGCAAGAAGCGCTCCAGACGCGACAACGAGAACGGCGCCGATCTCTGTCGCGCCACGCCTCAACCTCTTGTTGCCCCATACGCCGCCTTGAGCAGAAGATTTGATGTGAACGCGCGGGCTATGGTCCCCCCATGCGAAACTAGTTGAGCGTGATAAAACAAGATACCCAGACGCGACTATGAGATACACTCCAAAAAGGAACACGAAGTACATTGCGTACCAATTGACCCCATGGGGGAATTCAAAGAAGGTCAAGGTCGTGTTCGCGTCGGCGGTGGCCGTCAGGTAGGTGACATTGGCGGCAATTAGGAGGCCGGTCATCCCGATGGTAGCGCTGAGTGACAGCAATGCGTTCAGACCGATGAAATATTTGTGATAATCCTCTATTGCTTCCGCGTGAAGGTTCTTCTCTTTTAGCCGATCTGCTAGATGGTCGCCATAAATCACCAGTGCCCACCCCAAGCCACAAAGGAGCACAGACCCGCCAATCAATAGCGCCGCGAAAGCGGGAAGCCATTGACTCCACACCTGGTTGCAGTAAGTCATGACTTTCGGATCCGCGGGAGAATTGTACGGGTTCGTTACCATGAGAAATTTTGGTGCGCCAATGGGTTGCCCAACGAGTTCAGCAACAACTTTTCGTTGCCCGGGAGGTTTGGCCCCGCTTGATATGGTGAAGAGATAGCTGGATAGCGTTAGGGCCGGCACGCCGGACGCGAATAAGGCAATCATGCGGGGACTCGCTCGGTCGTACCATTGCACGACCAGTGCCGCTACGACAGCGATCAGAAAGCCCGCTAACACGCCGGCGAGTGTCAAATCGGGCACCGTAGCGGTTAGGGCGCTCCACAGTGCATTGTCAGCACACGGGTCGTTGTCCATGATGGACCTCCATATCGTTGATCAGCCGTGCAATACCGCGGGCGCTGCGAATCGCAGGGGCGATTATCTGGCGCAGCTCCGGGGGCTTGTTGGTTGTCGCCACCGGCGGTACGCCTACCGCCGGTGTCGATGGGATGATCACTACCGGCGACCTGTTTGGCGCCGGGGGAGGTGTGGTGGTAAATGAAGGGTCAGGCCTAGGCGGATGATCACCCCAAGCCGGCGCCGCTGCCACGCACAACGTTGCCAACGCGACGGCGTTTGCCATCACCAGCACGATTACTGCAGCTTTACGAGAGCGAAGGTGAGACCTCGCGCATCTCATGGCAAGTCCTCTCGCCGTGCCGATACTGGCGATTCTCGTCAGGTCTGAGCACAGCGACTTGAGTAGTCCACTACTTAAACGTGCGACCTCTTCCTCGTCAGTTCGGTGACGATTTCGTCCGAGTCGCGCATGACGCACCGACGGGTGACCACGAGCAGATCGCCCACGACTTCGGAAGATCCGTTCAGCGACAGGGCAATTAGCGCACAAAAGGGTAACGACGATATCGGCATGGCGAGTGCGGCGGGCGCTTAGCCTTATGTGATGGCGTCGAGTGTGTCGCGAAAAGTCGCGTTCATTACCGGGGGCGCTTCCGGTATCGGCGCTGCGCTAGCGGCCGAGTTGGCCCGGCAGGGCGTTGATGTGTGGATCGCCGATCGGCAAATCGCCGAGGCGCAGGAGTTGACGCGACAGCTCAATGAAGCTGGCGGGCAAGCGCATGCGATCGAACTCGATGTGCGTAGCTATCCCGACTTCGAACGCGCGGTCGGTGCGGCCGTACGGCATTCCGGGTGGATCGACTACCTGTTCAACAATGCCGGCATTGGGGTTGCCGGTGAAATCGACTCGTACGCGCTCGAGGACTGGGACGACGTGTTCGACGTGAACGTGCATGGGGTGGTCCATGGCATACAAGCGGTCTATCCGATCATGATTCGGCAGCGCTGCGGCCACATCGTCAACACGGCATCGATGTCCGGTCTGGTCGGCACAGCAGGTCAAGCAAGCTATTCGGCGACCAAACACGCCATTGTCGCGATCTCGAAGACGTTACGGCTCGAAGCGGAGCGACACGGCGTGCAGGTCTCGGTGCTATGTCCGGGTGCGGTCCGCACGCCGGCCGTCACCGGCGGAAAGTACGGGCGGACCCACCGCTACCGCGATGAGGGCCTGCGCGCCATGGCGGAGCGAGGGCGTCCGATCACTCCCGAGAAGTTCGCCAAGCGTGCCATTCGCGCCGTGCTGCGCGGAGACGCCATCATTGTGATCCCGGCGTGGTGGAAAGCATGGTGGTATTTGGAGCGGCTATCACCGACGCTGTCGATGCGACTGGCAAAAACTGTCATGCTCAAACCAATGCGCGCGATTGAGCGCGTCTCCACTGCCAGACACTGATGCGCGCCAATCTCAATCACGTTGACCCACAACCTAAAACGTAGTGGCAGGAAGTTGTTGTTGCCCACTCATCGCCCACGCGCCGGGCGGGCTTGCAGCTCAGGCGCGGCGGCGGCGAGGATCTTCGCGCGGTCGCCGTCCAGCGGGGGATAAATCCGTTCTGTGTTGATCACGCGCTTGGTGGCCTTGGCCTGGGCGCCGTGCGTCGCGACCCGCCGATCCCAGCCTTCGGTATACAGCGCACCCGCCGGCCCCAGGTCGAGAACGGTTACGTACCAGGGGATCCGAAGCGGAAGCATCGGGTCACCCAGCAAGTCGCCGACGACGTTGTAGCCTGCGTACCGGCCCATTGGCCGTCCGTGCTGACACGACATCACTGACAGGTGCTGATCGTCCATCTTTGCCGCAGCAACATCCCCGGCGGCAAAGATGCCCGGCACGCCGACCACCTGGAGATAGTCGTTGACCGGCAGCCGCCCCAACCGATCAAGCTCGATCCCGAACAGGGCGGTCAACGGGTTAGCCCGCATGCCGGCGCACCATACGACCGTGGAGGCTGCGACTCGCTGCCCGGTGGACAGCGTCACACCCTCTGCGTCCAGAGCCGTGATACCAACGCCGGTAAGCGCCTCTACGCCGTTATCGGCCAGCGCAGCCTCGATCAGCGGGCGCGCGGAGTCGCCCATATCGGAGCCCACGAACGGATTGCGGTCGACCAGTAGCACCTTCGGGGTACACCCGTCGCGGCCGGAAAGCAGCTCGGCGAGTCTGCCGGGTAGCTCGCAGGCGGTCTCGATTCCGGTCAGTCCCGCTCCAACCACTATCGCGGTCGCAGCGCCGGCCGTGGGCGGACCATCAGCCAGCGACGCGAGATGGCGACTCAGTCTGATCGCCTGATCGTAGGTGTCGATGTCGAAGCCGAATTCGCGCAAACCGGGTAGGTCGGGTATGGCCACAGAACTGCCCAGCGCGAACACCACCCGGTCGTAGTCTTGGGTGCCGAATCCGTCCGGGCCCGAGAACGTGATGGTGCGTCCGGCGGTGTCGATCGCCGTGACGTCAGCGGTAATGTGCGCGACACCAACCGGGTCCAACACAACGCTCAGCGGGATGCGGCACGCGGTCAGGTCAGGCTCGTAATTGCGCACCCTGATGTCGTGGAACGGCTGCGAACTGATGACGGTCACACCTACTTCGCGCGCGGGGATATGCAGTTCGTCGAGTCGACGTGCCGCCCCGACCGCGGCCCACAGTCCGGCAAAGCCGGAGCCGAGAACGACGACATTTTTCACGGATGTTCCTTACCCACCTACATATCGTTGATCAGCTACGCAAAACTGCGCAAACGGGGATGGCGCCATGTCACCTGCGCCGCGTCGACGCGACACTGCGAATCGTCATGACTTGTAAAGAGGTAGCACAGGGGAGACAATGGCGGAGGACGATCTCCCAAAACCGTTGGGCTAGAGACTAATACGGCGCGGTATTACTGGCAACCCTGCCCGGCGAGGGACTCGCGTCCAAAGGTGAAGATGCGGTGCCCCCGTGCGGCCCAGCGCGTACCACCAGGGCGTCAATCCCCGGCAGGGGAGCGGCACGGACCCACACCCGACTCAGGCCGGCTCGACATTCGGCAACTTCCAGACTCGTCCGAGGCTTAGAATCGTCGGGCAACTACGGTCGAAGCGGCGGCTAACCCGGGGATTCTTGAATCATCGCAGCGTTCACGCATATTGGATCGCGACACGTACCACTCACGGAGGGCAACGTGAAAAACCGATTGCGCAATTTGTTGATAGGCGCGGCCGTGCTGATCGCCGGCGTCGTCGGACTCCTTTTACCGGTGTCGGTCTGGAGTGGTGACAGTTCGACAGTTGGATGTGGCAATGCCATTGTTGCCGAAACACCGGCTCCCTCAACGACGAACCTCGGGCAGATCAGCGTTGATGTCCCCGAGCAAGCAGTCAGCCATCCCGACT
>DASXJI010000186.1:0-4626 GCA_036497495.1 Mycobacterium sp. | reverse complement strand
GATGCCACCTCGTCGGGCTCCTGCCACGGCATGCCCACCGGCTTCACATCGAGGGCGAGTCCGGTGGCCGGATCGGCCAGCGCGGCAACGTGCCCGCGCACCCGAGGGTCGATCCAGGCCGCTCCCGCCTGCACATACTTGGGCTGGGCGGTCAGTCGTTCCACCAAGTCGTATCCCGCCTCGGCGGTGACGGCGGCGAGATCGTCGAGGGCGGGCCACGGCCGCTCGGGGTTCACATGGTCGGGCGTGAGCGGCGAGACGCCGCCCCAGTCGTCGATTCCGGCGGCGATCAACGCCAGACATTCCTGCGCCGACACCAGATTCGGCGGTGCCTGGATGCGCATCGCCGGGCCGAGGACCAACCGCGAAACCGCGACAGTGGCCAGGAATTCGGCGACGTCGGCGTCCGGCGTTGCGGCCATCGCGGTGTGCTGCTTGGCCCGGAAGTTCTGCACGATGACTTCCTGGACGTGTCCGAACTCCTTGTGCGACTTGCGAATCGCGTGCAGAGTTTCGGCACGCTCGGTGAGCGTCTCGCCGATGCCCACCAGCAAGCCGGTGGTGAACGGAATGGACAGCCGGCCCGCATCGGTCAACGTGCGCAGCCGGACCTCGGGGTCTTTGTCCGGGCTGCCGTAGTGCGCAAGGCCTTTGGTCTCAAACAGCCGCCGAGACGTGGTCTCCAGCATCATGCCCATCGACGGCGCCACTGGCTTCAACCGGGAGAGCTCCGACCAGCTCATCACCCCGGGGTTCAAATGCGGTAGCAGCCCGGTTTCTTCCAGCACCCGGATCGCCATCGCCCGCAGATAAGACAGCGTGGAGTCGTAGCCGCGTTCGTCCAGCCATTCGCGGGCCTCCGGCCAGCGATCTTCGGGCCGATCACCGAGGGTGAATAGTGCCTCCTTGCAACCAAGTTCAGCACCGCGACGGGCGATGTCGAGAATCTCGTCGGGCTCCAGATACATTCCGGTGCCCGCGGCGCGTAGCTTGCCGGGCACGGTGACAAATGTGCAGTAATTGCACGAGTCGCGGCACAGATGCGTCACCGGGATGAACACCTTGCGGGAGTAGCTGACCGGTAGCCGTCCAGTCCCGCCACGGCGTCCAGCCGACTGCAGACCGGCGTCGCGTACCTGGGCGGCGCTGCGACACAGGTCGGCCAGATCCTCACCGCGTGCGGTCATCGCGACCGCCGCCTCGTCGACGTTCAGCGCCACCCCGTCGCGGGCACGCCGTAACACCCGCCGCAGCGCAGATGCGCTGGCACGAGGAGGCACCGACGGGCTGGATAGCAGGGTCGGCTGTTCGCCCGGAGTCAACGGCACCTCTGTGTAACTTCCGGCCATCCGAATTTCATCCGCACGTCCCAACTATCTGCGACCCAACGCGTGCCATGAGCGACAACAGTAGCCTCCGGCTGTGCGCCAGGGGGTGCCTGCCCTCAGCGGGTCGGCCAGCACCGGTACAGCACCACCAACGGCGGCACTATACCCATCGCGAGCAGCAATAACGGACTGTAGGCCATAACGCCTCGGCCGCCGAAGATGACGTCGCCGCCCGGACCTGGCAGGTACATCAGGAGGAGTGTCAGCAACCAGGTCCACAGCGGCAGCGCGGCCACCCGCGCCGACGAGGTCCAACGTCCCGCAGTCCAGACCAGCACGGCATTGAGCAGACCGCTGATCAATGCGCTGACGGGAAACGGGATCGAACCGATATAGCTAGGCAACAGCAACGCGCCGCCAACTGCCGAAATCGCACCGTCGACCGCCAATAACGTCAAAACGACAATTCGGAAGGCAGGATTCGTCGTACCGGTGTCATCGATCTTGCGGAGGCGCGACGCCGTAGCGCTCAGGTCGGGACGCTGTCCAACTGCGAAACGATGGACATGACAGTCCATTGGAAGTTGTCCAGCCGGTCCTGCCAGTGCTGCTGGTTGTAGTCCAGATCCGGGTCCATGCCGGGCAGCCTACCGCGTAGCGGGCCCGCCGACATCGACTCCGGCGAGCAGATCGGTCTCCCAACCGCGCCCATCGCGACCGCCGGCGTCGCCACGAGCCAAAATGTAGTGCTCCTGCGCGACGATCGGCAGGGCCAGGTTGTTCGACAACGCCAGCGCCTTACCGGTGGGTCCGACGGTGAGCTGCGTGGCGTGCGCAAGCAGGGCCGCCGTCTTGGCCGGCAAGGCTTCCGGGTCGTCGATCACGGCGTCGATCTCGTCGTCGCGGTGGCCGAGTTCGCCGAAGTCGCCGTCGGCCGGTGGAATCACCCATTCGTCGCGCAAGTCGCCGGGGCCGAGCGCCTCCCACCCCGCCGTGAATGCGCTGCGGGCAATGACGGTCCAATACAACTTGGGCACCGACCACGGCGTCCCCGGGTACTCGTCGGTGCCGGCAGCGGCCACCGCCGCAGTGGTGACCACGTGGGTCTGAATGTGGTCGGGATGGCCGTACCCGCCGTTGGGGTCGTAGGTCACCACGACGTGCGGG
The DNA here is from genome assembly GCA_036497495.1 of Mycobacterium sp. Taxonomy (GTDB): domain Bacteria; phylum Actinomycetota; class Actinomycetes; order Mycobacteriales; family Mycobacteriaceae; genus Mycobacterium. The sequence goes on along the minus strand of DASXJI010000186.1, from coordinate 2,131 downwards.
CGCAACTCGCGGATGATGGCGACCAGCGCGCCGACCGCCTCGTGCTGGTCGGCGTCGGCGAACCGCTGCCGGCTGCGCGCCTCGGCGCCGACCATCCCTGAATCACGCCACCGGCCCGGGCCGCCCAGGTACGTCGGCCCGCTAACGCCCAAGGCGTGCAGTGCGGCGGTCAGTTCGCCGATGCGGTAGCCACCGAGTTGGTCGGCGTGGTCAACCGCCAGCTGCGCCCACTGGTCGCCGATCACCTCGCCCTCCTCGCCGAGCGTGCAAGTGACGACCTGCACCTGTGCGCCACGAGCGACATAGTGGGCGATGGTGACGCCATTGGTGATGGTCTCGTCATCGGGATGGGCATGCACGAATAGCAGCCGGGGAGTCTCCTGCATGGGATGACCCTACCGTTGCGCTGCGCGGCAAAGGATTTCGTGGCCTAAACCACTGGGCCGCAGCAATAGTCAGCAGCTCGGCAAAGCCCAGCTCCCGGTCAATATACGTTGCTGACTACTATCGTCGCATGGCAGAGCAGACGGCAACGGTCCGCACCCGCCGCCGGGGCAAGCAACTCGAAGACGCCCTGTACGACGCGACGCTGGCCGAATTGGCTGCCGTCGGTTACGGCGGGCTGACCATGGAAGGCATCGCCGCGCAGGCACGCACCGGTAAAGCTGCGTTGTATCGGCGGTGGTCCAGCAAGCACGATTTGGTTCAGGCGGCGTTGCTCTATGCGCTACCGGCGTTGCCCGAGCCGCGCGCGGATCGATCCGCACGGGAGAATCTGTTGGCCATTTTCAGTGCCCACTGCGATCTCGTTGCGGGCAAGACCGCATTCCCCGGGCTGCCCATCATGCAGCAGCTGTTGCATGAGCCGGAGTTGCGCGCGATCTTCGCCGACGCCGTCGTCGGACCCCGATTGCGGATGATCGAATCGGTCCTGCAGGCCGGCGCGGCCAATGGCGAGATCGACGCGGCCATGCTGACGCCATATACCGCGCGAGCCGGCACCGCAATGATCAACCAGCAGCTGCTGCTGACCGGCGCCCCGCCCAACAAGCGTCAACTCGCGCAGATCGTCGACACCGTGCTCCCGCACTTGGCTTAGCCCCACATTTTTATTGCAGCAGAATGGATTTCAGGGCTGCGGACACACCTGAAAAAAGCCAAAGGCGGGCCGCCCCCTGGCCGGTCCGCCCTCGGCGTGTGGGCGGTCGAAGGCCCCTCGATTAGAGGGTGGCTTCGACCAAAAGAATTCGCTGAGGATGCCGCCGCGCTTATTCGCGAAACGGTCTCGAGTAGCTGATGCATGCCCCCGGCTCTTACCTGAACCGGTCCCTCGAACGGTACCTGAGAAAAACCTTAACGATGCCGATTCACTGGCATTTGTCCAACAGATATCGAATCGTTACCGATGGACCGCACTGCGCCGTCACTGCGCGCTCTTGATCCACTGTCCAGCATCGCCGACGATACCGACCGGCACCGCGCCGGAAAGGCTGACATTCTGCACACTCGGGCCCGCGCCGACGATGGTGGTGTCCTGCAGAATCGGCAGCACTGTCGACATGTCCCACAGCCGCGGCTCCACGGCGTTGACCACATCGTTGATGTCCTTGGTCCCGTTCAGCGCGGCATCGATGTCCGACTGGATGCTGTGGTCACAGATCCCGGTCAAGTTCGACGGCGCCTGCACCAACGCGCCGGACTCCTGCCCATGAGCACCCGGTGTCGAGGCCGTCGCCGTCGGAGTGGTGGGCGGAGCGCGCTTGGTCGACACCGATGAGTCGGGCACGGACGCCGGTGCCGTGGCGGTCGATACCGTGGTCGCCTCCAGCGCCGGGCAGCTGTAGCGGGAAGCCAACTGCGTCGCCAGATTTCCGCCGGCCTCGCGCCAGCCCACCAACGCGTCCACCCGGTTGTTGACCAGCGCATCGCGGTACATCGCTACCGGGTCAAGCGCTAGCACGGTCGCGGCGATTCCGACGTTGCGCAACTGGTCAGCGGCGGTGTTGGCCACTGCCACTGCCGTCGGATCGTTGGCCGCCACGCCGAGGACCAGCGTGAGTTGCTTGCCGTCCTTGCTGACGTGCCCGCGGGTGATCTCCGGTGTCGAGGTGTCGTTGTCGATCTGGTAGCC
>DASXJI010000185.1:0-7836 GCA_036497495.1 Mycobacterium sp. | reverse complement strand
CCCTCGAAGATGTTTTGAGCAACGTTTCCCTGGCCAAAGTAGACGTACCAGTAGGTGTGGCAGACATTGAAGTCCCAACGGACCGGGTTCGTCACATGATTGCCGGTCTGCACCGGGGGATCCCCCGGGCACCAGTGACATGGGCCGCTCGGATGGTCCTCCGGGCAGCCAGGCCAGGCGTCTGCCCTCGCCGCGGCAGTATCTGCGGTCAGGCCCAAGCCCGCCGCAAGAGCGCCTGACAACAGCCAGGCGACGACGACCTTCTTACACGTGCCAGCGCTGTACATCGCGGCTTCCTTTCGCCTCTTCGCTCCGAAAAGTAAGCGCGGCCGCTAGTCAAATCCTTAACGTCTGCCTCGTTGCCAAGTCAGCGCTGGCGCTGTGGACACCGTAGGCCTACCCGACGAGCTATCCCCATGGCACGCATCCGAATAGAGTTGCAGCGATCAAAGCCGCGAATCGGATAGGGAGAACTACCCATGAATGAGTCCGTCAAGGCCCCGACCGGAAGACGGCCGATCCCCGAGTCACAAAATCCTGACCGGGACTATCCCCAGATGGTGAGCGAACGCGGCCTCATTGAGCCCGCCCCACGGCGAGTACGAGGCTACGTCGACAGGACACTCGTATTCGACACGACCCATGCGCACTACGTGTGGGAAATCGCCTACTACCCACAGTATTACGTCCCCATGAGTGACGTTCGCATGGAACATCTGCACGACGAAAACCACGTCCAGGAATTGCAACTCGGCTCCTCACGGCTGTTTTCGTTGAGGTCACCCGCACAGACGCGCAAGTCGGCCGCTCGGCTGTACGACTCCGGTCCGGTGGCAGGTAGCGTCCGGTTCGAGTGGGACGCACTCGAGTGGTTTGAGGAGGACCAGCCGATCATCGGGCACCCGCGCAGCCCCTACGTCCGTGTCGACGCGCTGCGTTCACACCGCCACATCAGGGTCGAACTCGACGGGGTGGTGCTGGCCGAGACACACAGCCCGGTGCTGCTTTTCGAGACAGGACTGCCGACCCGGTACTACATCGACCGCACCGACGTCGTATTCGAACGCATGGAAACCACCAGCACCCAGACCGTGTGCCCGTACAAAGGAATCACGTCGCAGCACTGGGCCATCAGAATCGGCGACGCGGTGTATCCCGATCTCGCCTGGACCTATGACTATCCGCTGCGCGAGGTCGCCCCAATCGCAGGGATGATCGCGTTCTACAACGAGAAGCTCGATATCTTCGTCGACGACACCCGCTTGACTCGGCCTTCCACCCATTTCAAATAGCGACGGGTGAGTAACTGAGGGCGCACGCAAACAACTAGAACGTGTTTCAGAAATGGGGTTCCCCGGCTGCCCTCGCCTTGTTACGGTGACGCCCGTGATCCTGGACAAATTCAGACTCGACGACCAAGTCGCCGTCGTCACCGGTGGGGGCCGTGGTCTCGGCGCAGCCATCGCGCTGGCGTTCGCCGAGGTCGGCGCCGACGTCGTCATCGCCTCCCGCACCCAATCCGAACTAGAGGCCGTCGCTGAAAAGGTCCGCGCCGCGGGCCGGCGCGCCCACATCGTGACCGCCGACCTGGCCCAGCCCGAGGTCACCGCGGAGCTGGCAGGCCAGGCCGTCGAGGCGTTCGGACGGCTGGACATCGTCGTCAACAACGTCGGCGGAACGATGCCCAATGGGCTGCTGACCACCTCGACGAAAGATCTCAAGAGCGCGTTCACCTTCAACGTCGCTACCGCCCATGCGTTGACCATCGCCGCCGTGCCGCTGATGCTCGAGCACTCCGGCGGCGGCAGCATCATCAACATCACCTCGACGATGGGTCGGGTGGCCGGCCGCGGGTTCGCCGCCTACGGCACCGCCAAAGCCGCACTGGCCCACTACACCCGACTGGCCGCGCTGGATCTGTGCCCGCGGATTCGGGTCAACGCCATCGCACCGGGATCGATCGCCACGTCCGCGTTGGACGTGGTCGCCTCCAACGACGAGTTGCGCGAGCCGATGGAAAAGGTGACACCGATGCGCCGGCTCGGCGAGCCCGACGAGATCGCCGCTGCCGCAGTCTATTTAGCCTCGCCGGCTGGTGCCTATCTGACCGGCAAGGTGATCGAAGTCGACGGCGGCATCACCTTTCCCAACCTCGACCTACCGATTCCGGACCTGTGACGATGGCTATACGAGTCGCCGCGATCGGCACCGGAAATGTCGGCGTCCACGCGTTGCGGGCGCTGATCACCAATCCGGACTACGAGCTCACCGGTGTGTGGGTGTCGTCGGATTCCAAAGCCGGCAAAGATGCCGGAGAGCTTGCCGGCCTTGATGTCTCGACCGGTATCACCGCGTCCACCGACCTGGACGCGGTGCTGGCCTCCGGCCCGCAGTGCGCGGTCTACACCGCGATGGCCGACAACCGGCTGCCCGATGCGCTAGACGATTACCGGCGCATCCTGGCCGCCGGGGTGAATGTCGTCGGCAGTAGTGCGGTGTTCCTGCAGTACCCGTGGCAGGTGCTCCCCAAGGAGCTGCTGGCTCCGATCGAAAATGCGGCGCAAGAAGGCAATTCGAGCCTGTTCGTCAATGGCATCGATCCGGGATTCGCCAACGACCTGCTTCCGCTGGCGCTGGCTGGGACGTGCCAAAGCGTCCAGCAGATCCGCTGCATGGAGATCGTCGACTACGCCACCTACGACAGCGCCACCGTCATGTTCGACGTGATGGGATTCGGCAAGCCGCTTGACGACATCCCAATGCTGTTGCAACCGGGCGTGCTGAGTCTGGCGTGGGGGTCGGTGGTGCGCCAACTCGCCGCGGGCCTGGGCGTCGAACTCGACCAGGTCACCGAACGGCACGAGCGGGTGCCGGCGCCCGAGGACTTCGATATCGCCTCGGGACACATCCCCAAGGGCAGTGCTGCGGCGCTGCGATTCGAGGTGCACGGACTGGTCGACGGCAAGCCAGCGGTCGTCCTCGAACACGTCACCCGGTTGCGCGAAGACCTCTGCCCCGACTGGCCGCAGCCGGCCCAGCCCGGTGGCTGCTACCGGATCGAGATCACCGGCGAACCGTCCTACGCCATCGACGCCTGCCTGAGCAGTCCGAACGGCGATCACAATCACGCGGGTCTGGTGGCGACGGCGATGCGCGTCGTCAACGCCATCCCCGCCGTCGTTGCCGCTCCCGCCGGCATCCGCACCACGCTGGACCTGCCGCTGATCACCGGCCGCGGCCTCTACTCGGCAAGCTAGAGGTTTCGGTTAACCTAACTTTCTTATTCGTGGACGGAAAGTGAGTTAGGTGCCCGAGGACACCCGCGCGGGGCTCAAAACCGGGTGGTATCTGCTCGGCCCGGCATTCGTTGCCGCGATTGCCTACGTCGACCCGGGCAACGTGGCCGCGAACATCAGCGCCGGCGCTCAGTTCGGCTTCGCGCTGCTGTGGGTGATCGTCCTCGCGAACGTGATGGCTGGGCTCGTCCAGTACCTGTCGGCGAAGCTGGGCCTGGTGACCGGGCGCTCGCTGCCCGAGGCGATCGGCGGGAAGCTGAACCGACCGGCCCGACTTGCCTTTTGGATACAGGCCGAGGTCGTCGCGATGGCCACCGACGTGGCCGAGGTGATCGGCGGGGCGATCGCACTACACATCCTGTTCCGGCTGCCACTGCTGCTGGGCGGGGTGATCACCGGGGTGGTGTCACTGCTGCTCTTGCGGATCCAGGACCAGCGCGGCCAGCAGATCTTCGAACGGGTGATCACCGGACTGCTGCTGCTCATCGCCATCGGCTTCACCGCCAGCTTCTTCGTGGCGACACCGCCACCCGGGGATGTCGTGGGCGGGTTGGTGCCGCGATTCCTCGGAAAGGAAAGCGTGCTTCTAGCCGCGGCCATCCTGGGCGCGACGGTGATGCCGCACGCGGTATATCTGCATTCCGGTTTGGCACGCGACCGGCACGGCCATCCCGATCCAGGCCCGGATCGGCGGCGTCTGCTGCGGGTTACCCGGTTGGACGTCGGGCTGGCGATGGTCGTCGCTGGCGCTGTGAACGCCGCCATGCTGCTGGTCGCTGCGCTGAACATGCAGGGCCGAGGCGGCATTGGTTCCATCGAGGCGGCCTACGTCGCTGTGCACGACACAGTGAGTCCATTGATCGCGGTGTTCTTCGCGGTCGGATTGCTGGCTTCTGGCCTGGCGTCGGCATCGGTGGGCGCCTACGCCGGAGCGATGATCATGCAGGGATTGTTGCACCGCTCGATTCCGATGGTGCTACGCCGGCTGGCGACGCTGGCGCCCGCACTTTTGATCCTTGCGCTGGGTTTCAATCCGACCCGCACGTTAGTGCTGTCACAGGTCGTCTTGTCCTTCGGCATCCCGTTCGCGCTGCTTCCGCTGGTGCGACTGACCGGTAATCGGGCGCTCATGGGAGTCGACGCCAATCACCGCGTCACCACCGCCATCGGCTGGGTCATCGGCGTGCTGATCAGTCTGCTCAACGTAGTGCTGATCTACCTCACGGTCAGCGCCAAAGGCTAGGCCGGACGTCGGAATTCTCGCTTTCCAACCCGTGTTTTCCCCGCCCGGTCAGTTCGATGAGCTCGTCCAGCAGAGCATCCATCTGGTCGATCGACGGCATCGCCCCGCCGCGCTCGCGGTAGGCACTGCGAACGCTGGCCAGCAGTCGCAATTCACGCTCAATCGTGTCCCGGTCCCGGGTGCCGCCCCCGTACGCGCCGCTCATCGGACAATCCTTTCACTCCGACCGCGGCGCCAATACCGTGACGCACGGAATTAACCTCGCGGTCATCACCGGCTCAGAAATCGTTTGGGGACTTGACCGGCCACGCACCGCCCGTCCGCAACCGAGCAAATAATTCGCTCAGCTAACATCGAAATCGTGACGCAGCCCAGCGGTCATTTCTACTTCGCATACGGGTCGAACCTGTGCGTGCGGCAAATGGCACAGCGCTGTCCCGACGCCGCGAATCCGCGCCACGCCGTGCTCGCCGACCACGACTGGCTGATCAATCAACGCGGCGTGGCCACCGTCGAGCCGTTGCCCGGCACGCAGGTACACGGAGTCGTCTGGCAGCTGTCCGACCACGATCTGGCCACCCTGGACAGCGCCGAAGGCGTCCCGGCGCGATACCGGCGCGACCAGTTGACCGTGCACACCGAAGACGGCCCGTCGGACGCCTGGGTCTACATCGACCACCGGGTGAACCTGGGCCCGCCACGACCCGGCTACCTGGAACGCATCATCGACGGCGCACTGCATCACGGGTTGCCCCAGCACTGGATCGACTTCCTGCGCCGATGGGATCCCGCCCGGTGGCCCCGCCCGCGGTCACGGCCGACAACACCTGCGCCACAGTCGCTTTCCGAGCTGCTCGCCGACCCCGGGGTAACCGAAGCCAGCCGGTTGCGGTCGCGTTTCGGTTTCCTCGCGATTCACGGTGGTGGTCTGGAACAGATGACCGACGTGATCGCCGAGCGCGCCGCCGACGCGGCCGGCGCGTCGGTGTACCTGATCCGGCATCCCGATCGCTATCCACACCACCTGTCGTCGGCGCGCTTTCTCCGAGGCGAATCAGCGCGCCTGGCAGAGTTCCTCGACCACGTCGACATCGCGGTGTCGTTGCATGGCTACGGCCGGATCGGCCGGGCCACGCAGTTGTTGGCCGGCGGAGGCAATCGCGCGCTGGCCACCCACCTGGCCGACCACCTCGAACTGCCCGGCTATCACGTCGTCACCGACCTCGACGAGATTCCACCTGAGCTACGAGGCCTACATCCGCACAATCCCGTCAACCAGACACGTTATGGCGGAACACAATTGGAACTACCGATCCGGGTCAGGGGCATCAGCCCCCGCAGTCCGCTGCCCGGCGACGACGGTTTGTCGCCGGTGACCGCTGATTTGGTGCAGGGCCTGGCGGCCGCAGCCCGCCGTTGGAAATTACCGTCCAGATAACTACACAATCGGAGGTGGGCAATGGCCGAACGGGCCTTTCGCTTTTCAATGGGCATTCACTCAGCCAAGTCGCGAAAAACATTGCAGGACAAGGCAAAGCGCTATGAAGACCTCGGCTTCGATGCCCTGCACCTGCCCGATCACCTCGGCGCGCCGGCACCGTTTCCGGTACTGACCGCGATCGCATCCGCGACCTCCACCGTGCGGCTGGGCACCTACGTGCTCAACGCCGGCTTCTACAAGCCCGCTTTGTTGGCTCGTGACGCGGCCGAGGTCGACCAGCTCAGCGACGGACGCCTCGACCTCGGCCTCGGCGCCGGGTACGTGCGCGAGGAATTCGAGGCTGCCGAGCTGCCGTACCCGACCGCCCGCCAGCGTGTCGAGCATCTCGAGCACGTCACCACCTACATGAAGAAGCACCTCCCCAAGGTGCCGATCCTGATCGCCGGCAACGGAAATCGATTGCTCACCATCGCCGCACAACACGCCGACATCATCGGGTTGACCGGAGCCAGCACCGGTGACGTCGCCGACCCGCTCGCCGACCGCATCGATTTCGTCCGGAACGCCGCCGGCGACCGGTTCGCCGACCTTGAGTTGAACCTCGCGATCACCGCCGTGCCGTCGGACAACTCCGGGAAACCCGACCTGGCGCTCACCCGCAGATTCGTGGACCTTTCCGACGAGGAGTTGCTGGCGCTGCCGTCGGTGCTCAGCGGATCGCCCCGCGAGATCGCCGACGCCCTGCGCGGCTACCGCGACAAATACGGGCTCACGTCCTTCACCTTCCAGGAAAACCACGTCGACACCATCGCCAAGGTGATTCCAGAGCTGCGCTGACCGCAGAAATCACACAGCAACCACCTAGCGGTTTTCCGTATGGTGGGTTGATGCGCTACAACCCGCCCCCGAACTGGCCAAAGCCGCCCAAAGGTTGGGCGCCGCACGCCGACTGGTCACCGGATCCGGCCTGGCCGCCGCCACCGCCGGGCTGGCGGCTGTGGGTCGAGGAGGATGCCCCGGACGCGAAGTCGGCGCTGGGACGGCTCAAGCAGGCCGGCGACGACAGCGAATATTTCGGCGACGAGAACGCCTGGGCCGAGGACTCCGGGCCTGCGCCCGCTGACGACGAGCTAGATGCCGTGGTATCGGCGCCTCCGCCGCAGCCGACCGAGGTCGCGCCCGAAGACCTTGCGGTGCAACACCTTGGGCAGTACGCCACGGTCAAGTGGGATGACGAGCAGCTGTACGCCATCGGCACAATCGTCGCCGTCTCGGCCGATGCCGAGGCGGTCCGCCTCATTCTCGACGGCATCGACGCGCCGATCGCCTTTCCGCGAGAGACGCTGGGCAGCCCACGTCTGCTGGTCTGGATTTAAGACCCGCACTCCCGTCACGCCGGCGAGCGGCTAGGTTTAACGATGACTTGAGCCCCCGTAGCTCAGGGGATAGAGCACGGCTCTCCTAAAGCCGGTGTCGCATGTTCGAATCATGCCGGGGGCACAACACGCTTGTATGACGTCGGTTGATGCTTGACGGTGTGGCTTCGGTTGATGCCTGACGGTGTTTCGGCTGATGCTTGCATCTGCTGGAACAGCTGTCGAGCCCGCGGCGGTTGACGGTCACGTCCCCAAGCTTTAGTCGCTCCCGGGCGGCTCGGATGAACGCCCACTGTCAAGCGGCGGCGCGGCGGGCTCAGGATCCTCCGGGTATCGCTCCGGACTGTAACTCCCGGCTTCATCGGATTCTTGGGCCGCACGATCAGTTTGCTGATCCGCGCGTCGCGGATTCTCGTCGGTATTTTCAACTCCGTTGTCCTGCGCAGACATCATTGCCTCTCTGGTTTCAAGCCTCGGCGT
>DASXJI010000184.1:0-2179 GCA_036497495.1 Mycobacterium sp. | reverse complement strand
ATCTGCTCGACGAAAGTGCAGCGTGCCCGTCGCCGACCTGCGCCGCTTGCCACCACCCCACGGCAGTTACTAGGATGTCCTAGTAAACCCATCTGCTTCTTTTCTATGTCCGAGGACACCATGACCACACAGATTCCGCATTTCATCGACGGACGTCGCAGTAACCTCGCATCGACCCGGACCGCCGACGTACTCAACCCCAGCACCGGCGAGGTGCAGGCGCAGGTCCTGCTGGCCTCCGCTGCCGACGTCGACACCGCGGTCGCCTCCGCCAAGGAGGCGCAGAAAGAATGGGCGGCGTTCAACCCGCAGCGCCGGGCCAGGGTCATGATGAAGTTCGTCGAGCTGGTCAGCGCCAATGTCGAAGAACTCGCCGAGTTGCTCAGCCGGGAACACGGCAAGACCGTCCCCGACTCCAAGGGCGACATCCAGCGCGGCGTCGAGGTCATCGAGTTCGCCATCGGTATCCCCCATCTACTCAAGGGTGAATTCACCGAGGGCGCGGGCACCGGCATCGACGTCTACTCGATCCGCCAACCGCTCGGCGTGGTAGCGGGTATCACGCCGTTCAACTTCCCGGCGATGATCCCGCTGTGGAAGGCGGGCCCCGCGCTGGCATGCGGAAATGCGTTCATTCTCAAGCCTTCTGAGCGTGACCCGTCGGTGCCGTTGCGCCTGGCCGAACTGTTCCTGGAGGCAGGCCTGCCCGCGGGTGTGTTCCAGGTGGTCCAGGGCGACAAGGAAGCCGTCGACGCGATCCTGCACCACCCCGACATCCAGGCCGTCGGCTTCGTCGGCAGCTCCGACATCGCGCAGTACATCTACGAGACCGCGGCCGCCAACGGCAAGCGCTCGCAGTGCTTCGGCGGCGCGAAGAACCACATGGTCGTCCTGCCGGACGCCGACCTGGACCAGGCCGTCGACGCGTTGATCGGCGCCGGTTACGGCAGCGCCGGCGAGCGGTGCATGGCAATCAGCGTCGCGGTGCCGGTCGGCGAGGAGACGGCAAACCGGTTGCGCAACAGGCTTGTTGAGCGCATCAACCAGCTGCGGGTCGGGCACAGCCTGGACCCGAAGGCCGACTACGGCCCGCTGGTCACCGAGGCCGCGCTCAAGCGGGTCCGCGACTACATCGGCCAGGGCGTCGAGGCGGGTGCCGACCTGGTGGTCGACGGCCGCGAGCGCGCCACCGATGAGCTGACCTTCGATGACGCCAGCCTGGAGAAGGGCTTCTTCATCGGGCCCACGCTCTTCGACCACGTCACCACCGACATGTCGATCTACACCGACGAGATCTTCGGCCCGGTGCTGTGCATCGTAAGGGCGCAAAACTACGAAGAGGCAGTCGCGCTTCCTTCAGAACACGAATATGGCAACGGCGTAGCGATTTTCACTCGCGACGGCGACGCTGCCCGCGACTTCGTGTCCCGTGTCCAGGTAGGCATGGTCGGCGTCAACGTGCCGATCCCGGTGCCGGTGGCTTACCACACCTTCGGCGGCTGGAAGCGGTCCGGCTTCGGCGATCTCAACCAGCACGGCCCCGCGTCGATCCAGTTCTACACCAAGGTCAAGACCGTGACGGAGCGTTGGCCATCGGGCATCAAGGACGGCGCCGAATTCAGCATCCCGACAATGAAGTAGCCCTGGTGACGCAATTCTTCGGCCTCGACGACGACGAACGGGTCATCACTGAGACGGCGGCCGCGTTCGCCGCCAAGAAGCTTGCCCCGTATGCGCTGGAATGGGATGCCGCGCAGCACTTCCCGGTCGACGAGCTACGGGAGGCGGCGGGTCTCGGGATGGCGGCGATCTATTGTCGCGACGACGTCGGCGGCAGCGCGCTGCGCCGGCTGGACGGGGTGCGGATCTTCGAGCAGCTCGCGACGGCCTGCCCCACGATCTCCGCGTTTCTGTCGATCCACAACATGTGTGCCTGGATGATCGACGCGTTCGGCACCGACGAGCAGCGCAAGGGCTGGGTGCCGCGGCTGGCGTCGATGGACGCCATCGCCAGCTATTGCCTGACCGAACCCGGCGCCGGCTCGGACGCCGGCGCGTTGAGCGCCAAGGCGGTCAAGCAGAACGGCGACTATGTGCTCGACGGCGTCAAGCAGTTCATCTCCGGCGCCGGCACTTCGGACGTCTACGTGGTGATGGCCAGAACCGGCGGCACCGAAAC
>DASXJI010000183.1:0-3791 GCA_036497495.1 Mycobacterium sp. | reverse complement strand
AGTAGCTGCGCGACGCGACCAAATCGATGAGTGCCTGCGGCGTAAGGTAATTCGTCCACTCGACCTGGTGACGCTGCACATCGGTGAATGGCTCCGGCAGGGTCACGTGGTCGCGCATCGGGTCGCCGTCGCGGCCGATGATGCGGCCTAGCTCTCGCACCCAGCCGAGCCGCTCGTCACGGGTGTTCCACACCAAGCCGAGTCGCCCGCCGGGTCGCAGCACCCGGGCCAGCTCAGGGATCGCCCGGGCCGGGTTGAACCAGTGCCACGCCTGCGCGACGAGTACGGCGTCAACACTGTTGTCCGCCAACGGGATTTCCTCCGCTGTACCGAGCAGCGCGGGGGTTTCCGGCAGCGACTTGCGCAGCATCTCCAGCATCTCGGCGATCGGATCGACGGCGATGACATCCAGCCCGCGTTCCACCAGCCGGGTCGTCAGCTTGCCGGTCCCGGCGCCGAGGTCGAGCACGTCGCGGGCACCGGGCGGCAGCAGCCAGTCGATCGCATCCGGCGGATATGACGGTCGGCCGCGCTCGTAGGCGGCCGCTTCAGAGCCAAACGACAATGAGCGGGCCTGTGAGGATTGAGTCACCGTGGACACGCACCCTTAGCGGCCGCCAAATCGAGGGTTTGGCGGACCAGTTCACCGACGGCTTCGTTTTCCACCAGGAAGCCGTCGTGCCCGAATATCGAGTCGACCACCTGCAGCCGGTCGCAACCGGGCAGCAGCTCGGCCAGTTCCTCTTGCAGCCGCAGCGGGTAGAGCCGGTCTGAGGTGATTCCGCCGACCACCGCAGGCACCGGGCAGCCACGCAGCGCGGTCGCGACACCGCCGCGGTCCCGGCCGACATCGTGACTGGACAGCGACTCGGTGAGCACCACGTAGCTGCCGGCGTCGAAGCGCGACACCAGCTTGGCGCCCTGATGCTCCAGGTAGCTCTGCACCGCGTAGCGGCCACCGGACACCGGATCTTCCCCGCCCTGGGCTTCGTTGCCGAAGCGGGTGTCCAGCTCGCCCTCACCGCGGTAGGTCAGATGCGCAAAACGGCGGGCGATCTCGAGCCCGGTGTCGGGGGTATGTCCGGTGCCGTAATAGTCACCGTCCCGCCAGTTCGGGTCGGCCTTGATGGCAGCGATCTGGGTGCACTGGGTGCCGATCTGATCGGCGGTGGCACGCGCACCCACGGCCAGCAGCAGGCCGGCGCCGAGCCGATCGGGATAGGCGACCATCCACTCCAGTGCCCGCGCGCCACCCATCGACCCGCCGAGCACCGCGGCGACTTCGGTGATGCCCAGCGCCGCCAGCGCCGCCACGTCGGCATCGACCTGGTCCCGGATCGATATCGTCGGAAACCTTGAGCCCCATGGCTTTCCGTCCGATGCGAACGAGCTCGGACCGGTGGAGCCGCGACAACCGCCCAGCACGTTGGTGGCCACCGCACACCAGCGGTCGGTGTCGATCGGCGCGCCCGGACCCGCGATCCCGTCCCACCAGCCGGGTGTGGGATGCCCGGGCCCAGCGGGCCCGGTGATGTGCGAGTCACCGGTCAGCGCATGCAGGACGACGACGACGTTGTCGCGGGTCGGCGACAACTCGCCCCACCGCTGCACCGCGATGCTGACGTCGTCGAGCACCACACCGCTTTCCAGCGTCAGCGAGCCGACGTCAACAATGCCGACCTCACCTTGGGCAGGCAGCGTCTGTGTCGGCACGTCAGAGATTGTCAACTGCGGCTCCTCAGAACGCCGCCACCGCGCGCGGATCGCCGGCGTGCGTGTGAGTGGCGGCGAAGCCGAGCTCGAGGTCGGCCAGGATGTCGTCGATGCCCTCAATACCCACCGCCAGCCGCACCAGACCGGGGCTGACCCCGGTGGACAGCTGCTCGGCGGGGCTGAGCTGGGCGTGGGTCGTCGACGCCGGGTGGATCACCAGCGAGCGCACGTCACCGATGTTGGCGACGTGGCTGTGCAGTTTCAGTGCGTCGACGAACGCTCTACCGGCGTCAACGCCGCCGGCCAGCTCGAAGGCCAGCACAGCGCCGGTTCCCTTGGGCGCCAGCTCCTTTGCCCGCTCGTACCATGGCGAGCCGGGCAGCCCGGCGTAGTTGACCGACAGCACGTCGTCGTGACCGGCGAGGTATTCCGCGACGCGCTGCGCGTTGGCGACGTGGCGCTCGACCCGCAGGCTCAGGGTCTCCAGGCCCTGGGCAACCAGGAACGCGTTGAACGGCGACGCCGCCGAACCCAGGTCGCGCAGCAGCTGCACCCGGGCTTTGACCGCAAACGCGGGCGGCCCCAGCTCGGCGTACACCACGCCGTGGTAGCTGGGGTCCGGCGTGGTGAAGCCGGGAAAACGGTCCTGCGACCAGTCGAAGGTGCCGCCATCGACGATCACCCCGGCGATCGCGGCGCCGTGACCGCCGAGGTACTTGGTGGCCGAGTGCACCACAATGTCGGCGCCCTGCTTGATCGGCTGGATCAGGTACGGGGTGGCGATGGTGTTGTCGACGATCAGCGGCACACCATGCTCGTGGGCCACCGCGGAGACGCCGGGGGTGTCCAGGATATCGATCTGCGGGTTGGAGATCGTCTCGGCGAAGAACGCCTTGGTGTTGGGGCGCACCGCGGCCCGCCACGAATCCAGGTCGTCGGGATCGTCGACGAAGCTGACCTCGATGCCGAGCTTGGGCAGCGAGTAGTGGAACAGGTTGTACGTGCCGCCGTACAGCCGCGGGCTGGACACGATGTGATCACCCGCGCCGGCGACATTCAAGATCGCTAACGTCTCGGCTGCCTGACCCGAGGACAGGAAGAGCGCGGCCACTCCGCCCTCCAGCGCGGCGATCCGCTGTTCGACGACGTCGGTGGTGGGGTTGCCGATCCGGGTGTAGATGTTGCCCGGCACCTCCAGCCCGAACAGCGCCGCGGCGTGTGAGGTGTCGTCGAAGACGTAGGACGTGGTCTGGTAAATCGGCAGCGCACGGGCGCCGGTGGCCGGGCAGGGCTGCTGACCTGCGTGGATCTGCTTGGTCTCGAATGACCAGTGCGCTGTCGGATCGGTCTCGGCTTCGCTATCAGGGGTGATATCAGAACTCACTGTCGAATGCTTTCCGGGAAGCAACGTCAGCGACGCACGATGGGTCGGCCCACGTGGGTGCGCGTCAGGTTTCCCTGTCTACTCCTGGGGGCCCATCACGGCGGACCCGCGCTTGCCGCGTAGCCGCTGCTGGCTACGAAACCTGGTTGTCACCCGGGGCACCCCACCGCGGTTGGAGGGTTGCCGGCCAGCAAGCCGGGGCTTGACGCTGGCGCTCATGACCAAAACGAAGCTTAGCTCATCAAGGCGATCGTGTGCCAGCGACCACCGGATGCACCCACCGGTAGCGATCGCGTGGAGCAAATCCCGGGTACCCGGTTCAGCGCAGCCCAGATCGAGGTCGACAACAGCGCAAACGTGCTTGATAACGTGGCAACCAGATTCACCGCGAAGCCCGTCAGGATCTAACCGATACCGGGAGAAACACCGTGTGCGCCGACCAGCCGACCATCCATTACACGCTGACCGATGAGGCGCCGCTGTTGGCGACCTACGCCTTTCTGCCGATCGTGCGAGCGTTCGCCGAACCCGCCGGGATCACCATCCAGACCAGTGACATCTCGGTGGCCGCGCGGATCCTGGCTGAGTTTTCCGACTATCTGACCGACGAGCAGCGGGTGCCCGACAACCTGGGCGAGCTGGGCCGGCTGACCAACGAAGCCGACACCAACATCATCAAGCTGCCCAACATCAG
>DASXJI010000182.1:0-18772 GCA_036497495.1 Mycobacterium sp. | reverse complement strand
CGGGCACACGTTCGCTGGGCCGGATTGGCGCTGCTACCTGGGCTGTCTCGTCTGGGTGACATTCCTTGATCTTCAAGGTTGAAGGGTGGTTCGTTAGGCGCCACCTTGAGACGTTGGGTGTGAGGAAGGTGTGCGGGTGGGGTTCGGCTGCGTGTCATCGAAGGTCAGGTTGTCCCGGCAGCGGGCGTGGTCGATCCGGAGCTTCGAACTCCGATCATGAGTGGCCGGCATGACCGACACCCTGATCGCCGACGCCGACGGCCTCTACCACCCGGGCCTGTTCAATGACCGTCTCGTCTTGGGATGAAAGGCCAGATGAGCGAGGCTTTATGCCGACGTCGGCATAAGGCTTCTTATGCCGACCTGTTCGTTATGCCGACCTGGCAGGAGGTGCGCCAGGTAGGGGCCGTCTCCTGCCTGGAGAGGTCGGCATAACGGGGGCTGGTTCAGGGATTCTTCTTCGATCCGCGATGGGGAGGAGAAGGTCATGACGACAGTTCCGTGTTGGGCTCGGGTGTGTGGTCCGCTGGCGGGGTATGCCGAGGGTTTCCGGGCTGAGTTGGAGTGGCTGGGTTACACGCCGTTGACTACGGCGGTGCATGTGCGGCTGATGGCGCATCTGAGTCGTTGGCTGGCTAGGGAAGGTAGAGGGGCATCCGGGTTGAGCCCGGCGGTGGTGGATGCGTATTTCGCTGAACGGCGGTCGGTCGGTTATGTCGGGCATGTCACCCGAGCCGGGCACCGGGGGCCGTCCGCGAGGGCTGCGCCCTGCTCCAAGGCCTGGGCGCCTGCGGGATCTGCGGCCGAAAACTCGCCGTGTTCTACCAGGGCCCGAGTAAAACCACGCCCGGCTACTACTGCACCGGCACCGGCGCGCTCGTCGACGGTCGGGGAACCCGACACCTGCACTTCGGCGGGCTCGCCATCGACACCGCTGTCACCGGCGCGTTTTTAGCGGCGCTGGCCCCGGCCGCGTTGTCCACATGTCTGGCCGCCGTCGACGAACTCGAACACGGCCACGACACCGCCCTGGCCGGCCACCGCCGCGAAGTGCAGCGCACCCGCTATGACTCGGCCAGGGCTGAACGCCGCTACCGGGCCATCGACCCGGACAACCGGCTAGTCGCCCGCGGCCTGGAAGCAGACTGGGAGAAGACGCTGGCCGCGCTGGCGGCCGCCGAGATCGAACTATCACGGCGGGAGAAACGCCGCCCGGCGGTCCTCAGCGCCGGCGAATGCGCCACGGTCTTGGCCCTCGGTGAGGACCTAAACGGCATCTGGGCCGCGCCGACCACCACCGACAAGGACCGCAAGCAACTCCTGCACACCCTCTTCGACGAAGTCATCATCACCATCACCGCCAATGACGCCAGCCGCCGGGCCGAACTGCAGATCCGGTGGAAAGGCGGCGTGATCAGCGAACTGTCGGTTCCGCTCAAACGGGCCCAGCCCAAGATCCGCACCGATGACGACACGATCGAGTTGATCGACCGCCTGGCCGTCCACCACACCGACGCGGTCATCGCCGGGATGCTCAACCGGCAAGGCCGGCGCACCGCCCGCGACCTGTCATATACCGCCAATAGAGTCCAGAGCCTGCGATATCACTGGGGCATCGCCTGCCACCAGCACGCCACCGAGCCGAACGAAGGAGAACTGCTCACCGTGGCCGAAGCCGCCGCCACGCTGGGACTCGCACCCTCCACCCTGCACCGCTGGCTCGGCGACGGATTCATCGCCGGTGAACAGACCACCCCTGGTGCCCCGTGGATTCGCATGAACGATCGACTACGCGCACTGTTCGTCGATGACGCCCCCGAAGGCTGGCTGGCCATGCTCGAGGCCACCCTGGCCCACGGCGTCTCCCGCCAAACACTGTTGCAAAGTGTCAAGCGCGGCGAGCTCCAAGCCCTCCACGTCCGCACCGGACGCAGAAAGGCCTGCGTATCCTCCCACCGCTCCAGAAAGATTTTTTTGACCATGACAATCAGCGAAAGGAGCAGTGAGACCATGCATCCAAGCACGCCGTGATGTCGCCCTCCAGCACCCATTCGTATGTCTTGGATGCCAAAAAGAGGGTCTCGGCCATGGCGTCGTGCGCACGCCGGTTGGGCCTAAAGCCGTACGAGCACGGCACGAAGTCCGCCTCGAAGATCGGCTCCAGCGGTGACTACTACCGCACGGCCATGACGGGAACTACGGGGATAAATACTCCGGCTCCGCCGGGGGTCCCCAGACAGCACCACCGGCGGATGGTGTCACCGCTGGTGGTGCTGATCACCATGATGTTCATGGCGATTCTGGATATCAGCGCCGTCAATGTGGCCATTCCCCACCATTCAGAACGAGTTCGGGGCGACCGTTAGTGACGTCCAATGGGTGATCACTGGCTACGCACTGGCAGACGGGATGGTGGTACCGGTTAGTTGCATGGTTGGGGGATCGCTTTGGGTTGGGTCGGGTCTATATCCTGGCACTGCTGGGCTTCGCCGGTGGGTCGGCGTTGTGTGGGCTCGCGCGGAGGCTAGGCATCTTGGTGATCTTCAGAATCGCCCAGGGAATCCTCGGCGGAACCCTGCCGGGCGGCAATCCAGAACGTACTCGCCATATCGATGATCCTCGACGAACTGCGATAACACCCGAAGACTACCGCGTAGTATAAGTCGACATGCCACAGTAGTCCAAGCATCCCAGCAAACCACGTACACCCCACCAGCTCGCGCTGAACAGCTACGAGAAATCCGCGTTGCGCGGTATTTTGGCACCGCGGCGCGTCGATGCATCAGTTCTTGACCTTCTGGAACATAAGCGTCCTGTTATCGAGGATTGCTGCGGATCACCTACATGTCGTACAGAGATCTTTGTAAGACGCCCCTACCGTGGCTGGTCGTCGCTGTAAGTGCTAGTACACCCTCTAAAGCCCGCCGATCAGGCGAGATGTTGCGGAGGCATCCATAAGGACGCTCATCGGTTCAGTGATTGACGCATGTGGATTCGTCCTTTACCTTCGTAGAGTCTTGTTTGGCTCAAGCCTCTGGTGGCGGAGCGACCCGTTCGCAGCACCCGTTCTTGGCCAAGTAGTAGACGACGAGAGGGATGCACTGGACGCATTTTTTGGCCTTTAATTTAAATGGTGCTGGGCCCCTATCTACGGCTCTACGGCGGCGCTGCATTCAGGAAGAAACGCCTTTTGGAGAAGACCATCGATGAACTGCGAGCGTCCGAGCAGGAGTACTGCACTCGGATAACAATTTACGTGCGTCCCAGCTTCGGATGCTGGGCGAGCCGCATCCGATACACCAGTGACCCAATGCATACCCAGCAGGGCCCTCTACGCTCGGGCTCGGGCGCGCGATGAAGCTGGCCGGTTTCCCTCCTCGCTGAAGGCCCGCGCCCGCAACATCACCGCCGGTCCTCGTCGCCCTTCCCATACTGGCTCTACACCCGACCCAACTGCGCGCCGAGCGATCTACTCGAGCAGAGTGAGCGTTTCAGATTTCGAATGTAACCGCGCTACTTTGCTTTGCTGTAATCCGCTTTCCGCCGGCGGTGAATGGTAGCGGATCGGCGTGTGACGCACTGCAACTCAACACCAAGTTCTGACGGTGTGACGCCGAACGCGTCGGCTATTTGGTGCATGGTGTAGCGGCGTTTGCCACTTTGTTCGAACTCGTCAAACATTTGTCGAGCTAGTTCCACCTGGCGGGGGCCAAGTTTGGGTTCCCGGCTATCACTGCGGCCGGGAGCGCGGGTTTGCTGGCCGGGGCGCCCTTGCTCGCGGTGGTTGCACACGGTCTCAACGATGGTCAGTGAAATGGTGGACTCGGGCTCGGCGGTGGTTAGCTGCGCACGATGCCCAACGCCTGGGACCTGTTGGTGCTCGATCTTTTCTCGGGTGGTCAGCGCGGTAGGCAGGTGCTCGGTGTGGTTGGCGGCCGGGATCGGCTGCTGTTCGGCGGTCTGGGCCCGCTGGCGCTGCTGCTCGACCTGTTCGTGCTTGGCGGCCAGCTCGGACTGCGCGGTCGCAGGATCGGCGGTCTGTTGGGTCGGTGTGGCCAGCTGTTGGGTCGGTGTGGCCAGCTGTTGACTGCGGCGGTCCCATCTGGCTTGCACTGTGGTGGTCTGCGTCTGGGGGATGTTCAACTCCTCACTCAACTGGACCATGGGAGCGCTTGACTCGTCTGGCTGGCCGGTCGTTTGCTCGCGGATTTGTTGGTCGGTTTTTGTGTCCGCCAACGCTTCCTCATCGGGAGCCTCGGTGGCCGCGGCGTGGGGGTCCGCCGCGGTGGACACGGTGACGGTGACCTGCTCGGCTGGGGCGGTCCTGCGCGATCGGTCGGATTGTTGAGTCGGGCTGGCGTTGCCCGTGTCGGTAGAGGTCGCGGAGTCACGCACGACAGCGTGGTCTTCGACGGCGCGGACCTTGGTGGGTGCGGGCGATGAGGGCTCCGTCGCCGATGGGGAAACTCCAGGCGGCCCTGCGGGAGGGAGTTTAGAACGTAGCAGCAGCGCGCCCAGCGCGCTCAGCGCGAACAGCGCGGCGACGAGCAGGAATAGGTTGTTGATCGCTGCGACGAAGACCTGCTGATGGGTCTGCTGATAGAGGGCGTAGAGGCCTATCCAGTCCGGCGTGCCCGGTGGTCCCAGGTGCGGGGTGGGAGTGGTCGCGGGCAGCAGTGCGGCGCGGTCGGCCATCAGCTGGGCCTGCAGGACGGTGAGGAGCGTGGTGAACACCGCAACCCCGAACGCGGACGCAGCGCGCTGTATGACATTGCTGAGCGCACTGGCGGTGCTGGCGTGCGTGCTGGGGATGACCGCGAGACCTGCGCTGAAGATCGGCATCATGCCGATCCCTAGCCCAGCGTATTGCAGCACCAGCAGCCACACCATGTCCCCGCGGGAAGTGTCGAGAGTGATCGCGTGCAGCTGGTAGCTCGCAGTGGCCGCGATCATCAAGCCAATGGCCGCGGGCCATCGAGGCCCGAAGCGGTCATAGATCCGCCCGCTGATGGGCATCAATACTGCCATCACTAGCGCTGGCGGTAGGAGGACTAATCCGGCGTCGAGCGCGCCAAGTCCCTGGGCTTGCTGTAAGAATTGCGGCACGAGGAACACTACTGAAAACATCGCGCCCGAGAGCAACACGATTAGGATCAGCGAGTGGGTGAACGCACCGTAGCGGAACACTCTCAGATCGAGCAACGGGTCGTCGACCTCCAGCTCGATCACCACGAACAACGCCAGACTGAGCACGCTGATGGTGATCAATCCTAAGATCCGGTAGGAGCTCCATCTCCAGTCCTCACCCTTTGACACCGCCAGCAGCAGGGCGAATAACCCAACCGCCACGGTGAGAAAGCCCAACAGGTCAAACCGCCGCCCGATCTGCCTTGGAAACCCCGGCAACACGAACATCGCAGCTATCACACCGAGAATTCCGATCGGCACATTAATGAAGAAGATTAGCCGCCAGTTCACATACTCGACCAGATAACCGCCCAGCGCCGGCCCCACCGCCGGGGCGAACACCGCCCCCAGCCCATACAGGCCCATAGCGGTACCAAACCGCTCCTCCGGCACGATGCGCAATAAGATCGACATTGTTACCGTGGGCAGGATGCCGCCCATGATTCCCTGGACGATGCGGAAGATCACCAGGCTGTCCAAGCTCCACGCCAGCCCACACAACGCCGACCCGCCGGCGAATCCCAGCAGCGCCCCGTTGTAGACCCGACTCAACCCAAAGCGATCTCCCAACCACGCACTAATCGTTACCACCACCCCCTCAGCCAGCGCGTAGCCAGTGATCACCCACTGCACGTCACTGATGGTCACTCCGAAATCGTTCTGAATGGTGGGGATGGCCACATTGATGACGCTGATATCCAGAATCGCCATGAACATCCCGGTGATCAGCACCACCAGCGGCAATACCCAGCCGCGAGTGGCCGCTGCCTGCGGCACCCCGGTGGAGCTGAGGGCATCCGTCCCCGTAGTTTTCGTCATAGCCGTGTGGTAGGAGTCACCGAACCCTGCACGAGCAGCCTACTTTGCAGGTCATATTTCGAACCGGAGGACGTCCATGTCGATATCGACCCAGCCACCGCTGTCCGCTCCCCAGGTCTTTCACCGAACGCGCTTTCGCCATAGGGTCAAAAAGGTCGAGCACAAGGCGCTCTTCATGCTGTCCTCCGAGTCCCCGCCCGGGTGAGTGCGGCGATGTCCTGGGCTCGGTGCGCCGTTGGGGTACGAACTAGGAGCAGTGCGGAAATGAGCCGGGTTCGACACCCATAAGGCAACTGGTCGCGATAGCTTCGTCGGCATATCTTATTACTTTTCGACCAGAGGTATTTAGGGAAATTGGTCATGCTCGCCGACTCAATGAACATGAACAGGTAAACATGAGTCTATAACCGTACACCAGCAACCCCCTCTGAGTGGCCACGCCTATTGATAATACAGTTCGCGCCAGAAAATTGGAACTCCCCGTAAGAGCGATTTACTGCAGCGTGCCGGCGTGGCCGTGCCGCGTCGATCAACAGTGGAGTGCATCCTCGCCATGGAGAAGCGGGATCTGACGGCCCTCCATCGCTTCTTCACCCGGGGACTCGAGCGGTGCCGAACGACGGAGGTGACCGCCGACCGAGCGCCCGTCTACTAACTCGACGCGCATGGATCCGCCGCCGCACCTGCCAACCCAATGCGCACCCCGCAGGACTTGGTGACCTCAGAATCCGTGCTCGTGGCCATGCAGGGTGCCCTCTTCAAGTGGGTGCGGTACTCGCGCTCGAACATGCACAGTTCGTCGATCTTTTCTCCAGGAGGATCTTTTCCTGGTTGATCGAACCGATGGTCTCGGCGTGCATGCGCGCCGCATCGTGCTCCAGCGCCGCCGCTTTTTCCCGAGCCTGGGGTTGAGAGTCTCGACTCTGGTGCGGGCGTCGTTGATCATCGTCTCGGTCTGGGCTCCGGCGTCGGTGACCAGGTCCTCGGCTTCACCCTGGCCTGGGAGACCAGCTGTGCGGAGGTGGCGCGCGCCTTAGTCCGGACGAAGCGGGCCCAGAGGCTTGGCCGGGCCGAGACATGCCCGGCCTAGCGCTTTAATCTTCCACTTGCCGGCCGTACCGTTTTATTGGCGGGGTAGGTATAGACGTAAGACCGAGTGGTACCCGCTTGCGGCGACGTTTGAATGCGCCCTAGTAAACCTGGTGTTCTTTATACAGCGACGACGACGCGGCGTCCATCAAGCGGTCTCGAAAGATTTGCTGGGAGCCAATCGCACCATACTGCAACAACTTGACCGGCACTTTGATAGTGGGCGCTTGCAGCCCGGCCTTCTGCTCGGTAAGATCGGAGCAGCCGCAAAAAGCCATCACGGAGAGGGCGCCAATGAGCCAGGAGCAGCAGCGGAACCTTGAGCTGGTCGATAAATGGGCGGAATTGTACAACAACGAGGGCTCTAGATTCGTATATGAATGCTATGCCGAAGACGTGGTCGTGGACTGTCCGGGAGAACTTCTCATTAAGAGCCGAGAGGTGTTTGTGGCGATCGAGGAAGGGATATGTGCCGCAGCTCCCAAACGCTGGCTCCGAATCGACCGCAAGATCGCCGACGGGAACGTGGTGGTTGTCCAGGGCACCTGGTTCATGCCAGATATGGGGGATGATTTTCAGACGCGGGTTTGTTCGGTGCTCACCTTCAACGAGGACGGTCTGATCGTTAACGATACCACTTACATGAATACAGCGCCCCCCAAGGACGTAAACCTCCCGCTCAGTGCCGACGGCTGGCGAGAAGAGACAACCAATCGCTTCGCCGCCTGGAAGAAGGCACTGTCAAGTGAACCATGAGCATGATCGATTATGCTCCATACAGCATTGGCGAGATAGTCACGGTGCGAACCAGCTGCGGGTCGGTGAAGAACTTCAACGTCTGACACCGCCGGGGTTGGATCCCGGACTGGCGCCACAACCGGCTAATCGAGTCATGTGACCCCGAATACCTCGTCGGCCCAGCCACTCAGCCAGGGCACCACCTGCGTGTTCGCTGGCCTTGGGGGTGAGAGCGGCTCAGTCATCACCGCACACTACCGCCACGGCAAGGAATTCCTGTGGGTTCCTCAACACCATCGGCCATGCCGTGCCCGGAGCTGGGCCTCCACCTGATCCACGCTACTCACGCAACCCCACCATCCTGGTTCTACCTGCATTAACCATCCGTCTGGGCCAAGGCCGCTGACGAGACTCGGATTGGCGGCTAGCCAGTCGCGCGCCGCGGCAGTGAGGTGCGTGCACACAACGTGAATGTCGCGATCGACGCACTGGGCGGCCACCGTCTTCATGAACGCGAGAAACTCTTCTGATCTGCACCGCTGATAGCACCCTCCGGCGACTTTACCGTCGCGGCCTCGAAGCTTCCGAAGAGATTGACTCTGCCATGCTTAGTCGTGCATTCGCTTTCATCAAACGTCAGGGGAAGCAACGGCTGGGTCCGGCCCAGTGCCTGCACCCCGGCCTTCTCGTCCCCACACAGCACCACAACAGTCCCAGGTGAGGGACATAAGGCCCGGATGTCGGCAACCTTCTCCGCGAAGAGCGAATCCTTCCGGGGACTCGCGCATGCCACGCGCGCCATCTAACGAGCCCGATGGTTCCACGTGTCAGGGATGCAGAGGTTCCCGGTTCTACCCACCAACCACCTCGGCTTGCGCAGGTCGGCGGAGATAGTTGGGTTGGTGATCACCGTTCTAGCCGCCGCGGCCAGTGCGTCCAACCGTAGTGATCATTCGTCGACTGAGACTTTGGTTATCTGACGAACCCGATTATTCAATGTGTCCACAACGTAGAGGTTCCCGGCGCTATCCACCGCCACCCCATGCGGCCCGTTCAGCTCGGCGGAGGTGGCGGGTCGGTGATCGCCGTTGTAGCCACCGTGGCCGGTACCTGCCACCGTGGTGATCATCCCATCCGTCCCCACGCGACGAACTCGATTATTTTCCGTGTCAGCGATGTAGAGATTTCCGGCATCATCCAGCGCCACCCCAGACGGCGCACCCAGCTCGGCGGAGATGGCGGGCCGGTGATCGCCGTTGTAGCCGCCGTGGCCGGTACCCGCCACCGTGGTGATCATCCCATCCGTGCCCACACGACGAACCCGATCATTCGACGCGTCAGCGATGTAGAGATTCCCGGCATCATCGACCGCTACCCCGCACGGCGCAGCCAAGTCGGCGGAGGTGGCGGGCCGGTGATCGCCGTTGTAGCCGCCGTGGCCGGTACCCGCCACCGTGGTGATCATCCCATCCGTGGCCACCCGACGAATCCGATTACAGTACGTGTCGGCGATGTAGAGATTCCCCACACTATCCGCTGCCACGCCACACGGCATTGTTAAGCTGGCGGAGCTAGCGGGTTGATCATCGCCGTTGTAGCCAAGGTGGCCGGTGCCCGCCACCGTGGTGATCATCCCATCCGTCCCCACCCGGCGAACCCGATTATTCCATAAGTCGGCGATGTGAAGGTTTCCAGCGCTATCCACTGCTACTCCACACGCCCCGCGCAGCTCAGCGGAGGTGGCGGATTGGTCATCGCCGTTGTAGCCGCCGTAGCCGGTGCCCGCCACCGTGGTGATCACCCCGTCGGTCCCCACCCGGCGAATCCGACGATTCCACGAGTCGGCGATGTAGAGGTTCCCAGAGCTATCCACCGCCACGCCACACGGCATGGCCAGGTCGGCGGAGCTGGCGGGTTGATGATCACCGTTGTGGTAGGGGTGGCCGGTGCCCGCCACCGTAGTGATCATTTCATCGACGGGGATTTGGACTACCTTGCGAACCCGCTGATTGCCTACCTCGGCGATGTAGAGGTTCCCAGAGCCATCCAGCGCCACCGCAGACGGCGCACTGAGAACGGCGGAGGTGGCGGGTTGATGATCACCGTTGTAGCCACGGTCGCCGGTACCTGCCACTGTGGTGATCATCTTATCCGTCCCCACCCGCCGAACCCGCTGATTGCCTACATCGGCGATGTAGAGGTTCCCAGAGCCATCCAAGACCACCCCCCACGGCGAACTCAGGCCTGCGGAGGTGGCGGGTTGATGATCACCGTTGTAGCCACGGTCGCCGGTACCTGCCACTGTGGTGATCATCTTATCCGTCCCCACCCGCCGAACCCGATGATTGCCGGCGTCGGCGATGTAGAGGTTCCCAGCACTATCCACCACCATCCTCATCGGGTGGTTCAGCTCGGCGGAGGTAGCCAGTTGATCATCGCCGTTGTAGCCGAGGTGGCCGGTACCTGCCACTGTGGTGATCATCCCATCCGTCCCCACCCGGCGAACCCGATGGTTTTCCGTGTCGGCGATGTAGAGGTTCCCAGCGCTATCCACCGCTACCCCAGACGGTCCGTTCAGGTCGGAGGTGGTAGCGGAGTCATGATCATCCCGGCAGCCGCCGTGGCCGGTACCCGCCACCGTGGTGATCATCCCATCGGTCCCCACCCGGCGAACCCGCTGATTGTGGGTGTCGGCGATGTAGAGGTTCCCAGCGTTATCCACCGTAATCCCCCATGGCCAGCTCAAGTCGGCGGAGGTGGCGGATTGATGATCGCCGTTGTAGCCGCTGTGACCGGTACCCGCCACCGTGGTGATCACCCCATCGGTCCCCACCCGGCGAACTCGATGATTGCACGCGTCGGCGATGTAGAGGTTTCCAGCGTTATCCACCGTAATCGCCCAGGGCCCGTTCAAGTCGGCGAAGGTGGCGGATTGGTCATCACCGCGGTAGCCGCATTTGCCGCTGCCCGCCACCGTGGTGATCACCGGGACCGAAGGGATAGCCTGCGCCGTGAAGACTGCTAAGGACGTGGTCATCATCAGTGTTCCTCCCTGCCGTTGTGTCCAGAGTCCGTGGCCACTACAAGATAGCCGAAACAACACCAACCCTGAATTTCCACACATCAGACTTCTCACTGAATTTTCTACGAAACCCTTAAACGCGAGCAAGTAAACGCTCGCCAGGCCACCCGATAGTGAATAACAACCACCCTCGCCGCGTACGTCGCCGCTCGTGGTTACACAGTGTGGATGTCGTAGACCAGCCAGCAGGTCCGGAACTTGACGATGGATCTCGATGATCATGTTGCACAAGTTCAGATTCCTCATCCCGACGTTGAGGCGTCAGTTCGCTGGTCGTTCGATGCTTGCCTTCGTCGACACAGCATCAACGTGGTAACTTGTCTCTCCATTTTGTCAGCGAGTTGCTCGGCGTGAGAACATGTAAGCGAGCGTTGGGCGGGCAGGTAGCCATACTAAAAATAACCAGCTGGGTAAATCTCGCATGGCGGCGATATCATGCGTGCTTCACCGCCGGCCATTTCGATTTGACCGCCACTGATAAAACAACAGCGTAAGCGCGGTAGGGGTAGTTGGACGAAATATCCACCGGTCAGATTGTAGTAGCTGGGCGAACCAGGTGTCCGAATCGAATATTCTACGCGAGTGTCAAGTCAAAATTTACAGCGAAAACTTGGTTTCTTTTGTGCCAGGGTAATTCCGTCGGCCATGACTAGCAGGCACATCTCGACTCGATCGTCGTCATAAACCACGGTATTGAGCTCACGAATTGCGACAGTGTCCGAATCTTGCGCGGTTGGGTCAATGACCCTGCCGAGAAAAAGGGTATTGTCGATTGCGACGAGGCCGCCGGGCCTCACTAGGGTGATGGCATGTTCGTAATACTTCCGGTAATTTGCCTTATCTGCGTCGATGAACACGAAGTCGAAGCTGTCTGGCCCGTGCTCAGCGAAGATCGTCACCAAGGTCTCTGCTGCATCACCGACATGGACGTCGATGCGGTCCGCTACTCCCGCCCGCTCCCAGTATGGACGGGCGATTGCGGGCCACTTGTCGCTGATGTCGCACGTAATAAGACAGCCCTCGGTTGGGAGTGCCCGTGCCATGCACAAGGTGCTGTAACCAGTGAATGTTCCGATTTCCAGTACCCGTCTGGCCTTTATAAGTCTGATGAGCAAAGCGAGTAGCTGCGCTTCTTCAGGCATGACCTGCATGGCGCGCCCGGCAGGTAGGGCCGCGGTCTCGGTACGCAGGTTGCTGAGGACCTCATCGTCCCGCAACGACACCTGCCGGACATAATCAAGCAATCCATCGGTGACGTGGATCTGGTCACCCATACGCGCTCCGTTCGCTGTGGTCGCATCCCTCTGCGAGTTGCGGTGCAACGATTTTGATGACTGTGGACTCTCGCCGTCGAACCGGTTCGAGGTGAAGCCGCTGGACGCCGAGATGGTTCGAGTGCTGGGCGATACGGATTTGGCAAGCACACGGTTGCTGACTGAATCCAGCAAACCGATAGGCGATCTCCATTATCCGGTTACGGTCATTTCCTCGAAAATCGGCCACCAAATGCACGCGAGCTAATGAAGCCTGGTCAATCAGCCAGTTTAAAATAGTACTTCCCGCCCCAAAAGAAACCACGCGACACGAGGTGGCCAACAGCTTGAGATGCCATACCCCAGGATGCTTTCCCAACAACGCGATCCCCGCCGCTCCGTGCGTCCCGAATCGGTCCGCGAGCGTGATCACCAAGATGTCGTGTCGTGGATCCGCCAGCAGGCCACGAAGAGTCCTAGCTGAGTAATGCACTCCGGTCGCGTTCATCTGGCTGGTGCGCACCGTGAGCTCCTCGACCCGGGAAAGATCCTCTTCGGTCGCGCGCTTGATACGCATCACTAACTCGAGCGACCGCAGGAACTCCTCGTCCGGTCCTGTGAAGTTGGCTCGCTCGGCGTCGCGCCGGAACGTGGCCTGATACATCTGCCTGCGATGACGGGAGTCCACCGTCGCCACGGCAGGACTGAACTCGGGAAATTCGGATAACATGCTCGCCTGTTCGGCAGAGTAGCATTGCACGTCCGGTAAGTGAAAAGACACTTCAGCGCGTTCTGCAGGCAGGTCGTCAATAAACGCGATGGAGCCGTACGCGAAATTCAGACGGTCAGCGATCCTGCGCACTGAGTCAGACTTGGGTCCCCAGCCGATCTCAGACTGCACGAAATACTCTGCAATACCCAGCTCCTCCATACACTTCCATGCGATTTCATGATCATTTCTGCTGGCCACTGAGTGCAGGATGCCTCGAGTATCGAGTTTCACGATCGTTTCGCGCACTGCATCGGACACCCTGACGTGGTCGCCATCGAGTAGCGTACCTTGCCAAAGTGTATTATCCAGATCCCACACTAGACACTTTATCATGACCACGCTTTTGGTCATGGCGACACCGCCACCGCATGTTGGGCCAACATGAGTTGACAGAGTTCGTTACTGCCCTCAATGATCTCCATGAGTTTCGCATCCCGGTATGCCCGCGCTACCACATGCCCGTCATAGGCCCCCGCCGACGCCAAGATCTGCACCGCCGACGCGGCACCACGGACAGCGTGCCCGGCGCAGACATGTTTCGCCAGCACGGCGGCCATAACCATTTCGGGAGTTGCGGAATCCCAGCACCGACTCGCGTGCTCGCACACGCGGGTCGAGACCTGCTCGGATATGAACAGTTCGGCGATATGCCGAGAGACGAGCTGGTGCTCAATGAGTGGTTTGCCGAACTGTTCGCGAGCTTGAGCGTGTCTGGTCGCCGCAGTGAGGCACGCCCGGAGTATTCCTACACAGCCCCACGCGACGGATACGCGGCCGTAAGCAAGTACTGATGTCACTAGTAGCGACAACGACTGGCCCGCCGCACCAAGCACGCTGTCCGCGGGTAACCGGACCGAGTCGAGATGAACGTCCGCGTGGCCAGCAGCCCGGCAGCCGACCGGATCGACGATTCGCTCCACTGTTACCCCTGGCGTCGTGGCAGGGACGATGACGGCAGCGGCACCGTCGCGGTGCCGTCCGATCACTATGATCAGATCGGCATAGTAAGCTCCCGTGACCCAGACCTTCTGCCCATCGATAACGATGGAGTCGCCTTCATCCCAAATCTGCGTACTCATCGCTGACAAATCGCTGCCGGCGTGCGGTTCACTGAATGCGACGGCAGCCAAATCGCCCCCGGCCAGCCTCGGCAGGTACCTGGCCTGTTGCTCGCCACCACCTAGCCGGTGCACCGCCCAGGCCGCCATGCCTTGCGAAGTCATAACACTGCGCACAGAACTACACACGCTCCCAACGTGCGCCGTGAGCTCACCGTTATATTGGCCGCTCAAGCCCAAGCCACCGTACATTCGATCCACCTCGGCGCATAAGACACCACCAGCACTGAGTTTTCTGAGCAACTCCTCGGGCAGCAGACCGTTGCGATCCCAGCACTCGGCCCGTTCCGCCACGAGCTCGGTCACCAGTGCAATCGCTCCCGCAAGGGGCTCAGGCACCGCTACTGCTCTCAGCGCGAAGCCCTTGAAGTCGAAGCACCAATGCCGTCATCGCATTCACTGTCCGGAAATTGTCCAATTTGAGGTCAGTGCCAGTAATGGCCACGTCAAAGGTCTTTTCCAGATACACCACCAGTTCCATCGCAAACAACGATGACAGCCCACCGGCGGCGAACAAATCACGGGTCGGTTCCCACGGGTTCCTGGTGCGCGTTTCCAGATATCGCAATAGATCCTGTTCAATAGCACTGGCGCGCTCGGGTGTTTGGCTGCTCGACAAGGTCATGGCAGCATCTCCTCATAGTGGTAGAATCCGCGGCCACTTTTCCGACCGAGATCGCCTTGTCGAACCTTGGTTAGCAGTAACTCACAGGGTAGGCACCCTTCATCCCCGGTCCGTTCGTAAAGCACCCGCAGTGAATCAGCAAGATTGTCTAAGCCGATCAGATCAGCAGTGCGCAGCGGACCCGTGCGGTGCCCGAGACATCCCTGCATGAGGGCGTCCACATCATCGGCCGTGGCCGTGCCTGCCTGCACAATTCGGATCGCGTCATTGATCATCGGGTGCAGGATGCGGCTTGTCACGAAGCCTGGTGCGTCCTTAACAACAATCGCCTTGAGGTCCAGCGTATCAAGCAGTGAGATGATCGCTCGCATTGTGGCCTCTGAGGTGCGCGGGCCCCTGATCACCTCGACCGTCTCGATGAGGTACGGCGGATTCATGAAGTGGACACCGGCTAATTCTTCTGGCCGTATAAAAGATCCAGCCAGTTCATCGATCGGAATCGATGAGGTGTTGGACACCACTGGCGCGCCGGACCGTATTACCGCCGATAACTCACCCAGCGCCTTGGACTTGAGCTCAGGGAGTTCGGTGATCGCTTCAATCACTACGGTGGCTTCCGCAGCATCGAGTACGGACGTACTCGTCACCAGCTCACCGATGGATTCGTCTCCACGGCGGACACCCATTAACTGGGCCAACCGCAATTGTTTGGCGATATTGGCGTGAGCTTCGTTGAGCTTAGCAGCGTCGACATCAACCAACAAGACGGACACCCCGTGTCCAAGCGCGAGGGTCGTGATACTAACCCCCATGACCCCCGCCCCTAATACCGCGAGTCGGCTGGCTACCTGGTCATCGGCCACCGAGCCCCCCGCAATGTGCGCAACTAGTAATATCAGACCACCCGCACCAAAATCGATCCGAGGCGCGAAACGTCACTATAAATACGAGATCTACTAGCATAGTAGACGGCGGCAGGCGGCACGGCAAGCCCTCTTTCGTTTGCTACCCTTTCGTGGTAAGCAGTTCGAGTTACATCGCCCCAGGAGTAGTCGCGGCGAGTAAGAACAGTAGTCGGGTACGGGAGATTGTAGGGTCGATCTAGTACAGTTCACGCATAACTCACGATTGGACCCGGTTTCTTCCGGCCCAGGACCGCTGACGCTTGCGCGCCGTCAGCCGACGATGCCGGCTTACGCGGCGAGCCAGGCCGCAACTAGAAGCCGAAGATCCAGTTCAGCGGGCTTCTACTGATCGCAGTCGGCAGATGGTTGATGCACGGTGCGCTGGCACTGCTTAAGTGGCGTAGCGCCGGTGATGCGCGGCGCAGCAAGCGCGCCCTGGAGGGCCTCGACGTTGCAGCAGTGCTCGGGGGGCAGAATTGCCCCAGGTGCATTGGCGGGTTGGCGTTCGACGGCCAAGTCGTCGCCATGGGAATGCGGGCCTGGCCTCGCGGTCGTCGGTCTCTGAGTTCTTCACGGTTGTGTCAAGTCTAAAGTAGCCGAGGACGCTAGTTCGGGGAGATTGGGTTGGCATCCGGGATGGGTTGCGAGGGTCGTTCCGACGGCATTGCCGGGTTGACGGGCTGGAGTGTCCGGTTGCCTGGTGGTGGGTCAGACTGGGTTGGTGCGTAGTGCATGGTGGCGATTCTTGATCCAGGTCAGATTCGCGTGCCGTTGACAAGAACCACCGCGACTGTGCGATGCGATCCACCGCACAGTCGCGGCAACTGTAGTCTGTCCGCGACCAGACAGGTCTCCCACGCCGTAAATATTCTGTAGTCTACAGTCCGATTCGTTTGCTCAGTTGGTTCAGGATGGCTAGGACACCCAGGAGAGATCAACAGGGGGGAGGGGCCGTCGAGTGGCATCTCTGCTGGCTGTCAGTGATCTTCACGTGGCGTATCCGGAGAACCGGGAGATCGTCGCTCAGTTGAAGCCGGAAACCGGCGAGGATTGGCTGGTGATCGCTGGCGATATCGGCGAGACTGTTGATGATGTTGAGTGGGTGCTCGGCGTGCTATCCCCAAGGTTCGCCAAGGTGGTGTGGGTGCCGGGAAACCACGAGTTGTGGACATTGAAGGACGACCCAGTTCAGCTGCGAGGCGAAGACCGCTACCGGCACCTAGTCGAGGTGTGCCGCCGGTTTGATGTGCTAACTCCGGAGGATGAGTATCCGGCGTGGCATCGCGCGGCTGGGCCGGTGGTGATAGCGCCGCTGTTTTTGTTGTACGACTACACGTTCCGAATAAACAGTACGGCAACCAAGGCGGAGTCCCTCCAGAAAGCACACGACGCGGGTGTCGTATGCACTGACGAGCTCTTTTTGTACCCGGACCCCTATCCTAGCCGAGAAGCGTGGTGTGCCGCGCGGGTCGCCAGCACTTCGTCGCGACTGGTTTCATTGGGTGGCGCGAAAACCGTGTTGATCAACCACTGGCCGTTGGTGCGTGAGCCAACTCGTGTACTGCGCCGTCCAGAGTTCGCGCAGTGGTGTGGCACCGAGCTCACCGCTAATTGGCACCGTCAGTTCAACGCTGAGGTCGTAGTGTACGGGCACCTGCACATACCGAGGACCACCGTATATGACGGGGTACGGTTCGAGGAGGTATCAGTAGGTTACCCGCGGGAATGGCGTTCCCAGAGCTACCGGCGGGGCGGTTGGCTGCGGCGGATATTGGATTAGCAGTGATCGAGAAAGTTCTGCCGGCCGGTGTGGCGCGCGCCGAGGTGTTCACCGACGTGAGCGACGCTGAGCTGATCGACGAAGAGCGGGCCGTGATCGCCAACGCGGTGGCTAAGCGACGAGGGTGAGTTCGCCACTGTCGATACTGCGCGGCGCCCGGTGTGATCGTTGGACGGCCAGCAACGCATCCAGATCATCGGCACGGCAGCAGCGGCGGCGTAGTTGCATACGCAGTGGATACGGCCTGCGGGTGGCGCCTGGTCGGGGTTGGGCGATCATGCCGGGGAGGAGGTTGAGTTCCCAGCATGCGGTAATGGTTGCCAAAGCGAGAGTGGCTTCCAGCATAGCGAAAGTTTCGCCGATAGATTTGCGGGCTCCGCTCCGCCGCCGAAGGGGATGAGGGCACCCCGACACAGGGGGGTGGTGTGGTCGGATAGCCACCGGTCGGGGTCGAACCGGTCGGGGTGCGGATAGAGGTCCTCTCGTCGCCGAATCACGTACGGGCTGTAGAGCAGGATGGTGCCGACAGGCAGCGTCTTACTGGCGAGGGTGGTCTCGGTGGTGAGCACCCGAGTGAGTGTCCACGCTGGTGGGTATAGGCGCCGGGCCTCGGTGAGCACACTAGTGGTGCAGTCCAGGCGGGCTATGTCGGTGGCTGGCGACCCGACCGTCGAGCACGGCGTCGACTTCGAGCTGGAACTAGACGACATAGACCCCTAGCTTACGATACACGACCACACAAGTAAACAGGGCAACGCGGGGACCAACGGAGCACACTATGCTCGATACCGAATTCCGGCTATCAGGACGGCGACGGTGAGCCACCGCTCTAGCAATTCCACTGCTCCAGGCACAGCCCGACTAAACCATCCCGGGCGGGGCACTGTACCGTTCACGCCGCGTTCCAGAAACAACTCAACCGCTGGTGCGACATCCACCACTGCACCCACTGGGCCAACCACGATCCGCCCCAACACAGACGTCACATCCAGGACAAGCACCGGCGGTGATAGCGATGGGCGATACTGGGATCGAACCAGCGACCCTCGTAGGTGTCAACAAACCGCCTGCTGTGCACATCACGCTCCAAGCGGTGTTACTCGCGCTGTGGTTATGCTTCCCAGTCCGCTCGAGACACCGAAGTAAGGAGAAAGTAATGCCCAGCGTTGAGAACATCTGGCACCAGCACCGGCCCGACGGCGTGCGCACCGCGGCGAACCCGGGCTTGTGAGTCCACGATGGACGTCGGTGTTTACTTCGACTTGCGCAATCCGCCTGGCTGGCGCCAGGACTGGTCGCGGCTGTACGGCTTCAGCTTGGAGGCCATCGAGGAGGCCGAGCACCTGGGGGCGAGGTCGGTGTGGCTGTCGGAACACCACGGCTTCGAGGACGGCTACCTCAACC
>DASXJI010000181.1:0-3957 GCA_036497495.1 Mycobacterium sp. | reverse complement strand
ACCGTTGACGGCGGCCGACGTCGCCGAGGTGATCGGATTCGTGGCGTCGCGGCCATCGCACGTCAACCTCGACCAGATCATCATCCGGCCGCGCGATCAGGCGTCAGCCGGCCGATTTAACCGCCGGGCCCAGGGCTAGTCGTTGTCGGGGTGCCCGACAACGTCGGCGCGTCATGCGGCGTGGCGGGCGCGCTGCGTGGAATCGACACCGGCGAAGGCTTGGCACCGCTCGGCGGCGGCAGCGCCGACATGCCCACCCAAGTGTCCCAGTCGACCGCCCAGTCCCAGATGTCGCCGTCGGAGTAGGACAGCTGGATGGTGCTGCCGGTGACCTCGACCGGGTCGCCGTAGATCGCGCTGCCGAAGTACTGCTCGGCGTTGCCCGTCGACAGGTTGATGCAGCCGTTGGTGACGTTGGTGTTGCCCTGCGCGCCGGCGCTGCTCGGGTTGGCGTGGATGAACTCGCCGTTGTTGGAGATCCGCACGGCCCAGCGTTCGTGGATGTGGTTATAACCGGCGGCCGGGTTGGACATGTAGAAGTCGGAGTATTTCTCGCTGACCACGTGGATGCCGTTGCGGGTGACGTTGCGCGCCTTGTCGGCTTCGCCGTAGCTGCAGGGAAAGTCCATGATGACGCCCTCGTCGCGGATCACCTGGATGCGGTGCGACGTGACTTCGGCCTTGACCACCTGACGGCGGCCGATGTCGATTTTCAGGCTCATGTCCTGCTTGCCGTAGGCACCGTCGCCGAAGGCCAGCCCGTAGAGCTTCGCCTCGACGTTGACCTTGGTGCCGGCCGGGTAGTACTCGCGGCTGCGCCAATGCACGCGGGCGCCACCGACTTCGTCGGGCAGCCACGCCCAACTGCCCTCGACGGGCGGTTCGGTGGTGACCTTCAACGCCCGCTCGACGGCGGCCTTGTCCGCGATCGGCGCATCGAACTGGATGATGATCGGCACCGCGATCCCGACGGTCTGGCCGTCGGCGAGCTGGAATCCGCCGTCGATGACCTTGGTAGGCGCGATCGTGGTGAGCTCTGCTTTCACCGGGTGGGTTTTGCCGTCATGGCCGACCGCCGACCCGCTCCAGGTGTAGGTCCCGTCGTAGCCCAGCGGCTCGGTGACGGTGTAGAGGGTGCGGTCCCGGTTCAGCGAGCCCGCGACGACCTTGCCGTCGGCGTTGGTCAGTGCGACGTGCTGAAACCAGCCGTCGCGAATCTCGACGCTGACCGGCGTGGTCGGCAGGACTTTGGCAGTCTTGTCGGCGGGCCGGAACGTGATCGTGGCTTCGGCCGGGGGCTTGGCCTTCTCGGCCTGCTTGGTCGACCCACCGAAGCACGCGGCTAACACGTTGGGCGCGAAGACGCCCACCGCCAGGGCCGTCAGGGCCCGGCGACGGGTGACCGGCGAAGGGTCGCGCTCAGTGCTCACGACATCAAGATACCGGCGGAAACGACGCGCTTTCTCCGCGCGCGGCTCACAGAGAGCAGCCGACCAGCACCGGTTCGGGTACCAATGTGACACCAAACACATCGCGCACGCCGTCGCGCACGGTGCGCGCCAGGGCCACCACGTCGGCGGCGCCGGCTCCGCCGCGGTTGGTCAGTGCGAGCGCGTGCTTTGTGGAAAGTCGGCAACGGGCGTTGTCAACGTCCGGGTAGCCCTTGCCAAAGCCGGCCTGCTCGACGAGCCAGCCCGCGGCGAGCTTGACGCCGTCGGGTGCCGGGTAGTGCGGCATCGGACGATCAGCACCATCGGCCAACTCCTGGTAATGCTGCTGCGTGACAACGGGATTGGTGAAGAACGACCCGACGCTCCAGGTGTCGTGGTCTTTCGGGTCGAGCACCATGCCCTTGCGGATCCGCAGGGCGAGCACCCCCTCGCGCACCGCCGCGGGGTCGGATCGCTCGTCGGCCGTCGCGTCCAACGCGGTCACCAGCTCGCCGTAGCGCAGCGGCGCGCTGCGACCCGAAGCGTCCAGCGCGAACTCCACCTCCAGCACGACGGCGGCTTCGGTGTGTTTGAGCACGCTGGTCCGGTATCCGAAGCCGAGCTCGCCGGCCGGCGCCCAGCGAACCGCACCGGTGCTCCGGTCCAGCAGCCGAACCCGGGTGATGGAGTCGGCCACCTCAACGCCGTAGGCACCAACGTTCTGCACCGGGGTGGCACCCGCCGAACCGGGAATGCCGGACAGGCACTCGAGCCCGCCGAGGCCGGCGGCGATGGCCGCCACCACCACGTCGTCCCAGACCGCGCCGGCTTCGGCCCGCACGATGTTGTTTTCGACACCAATGTTGTTGTTGGCCAACCGAACTACGGTGAGATCGGTCAGCGTGTCGGCAATCACCACATTCGAGCCGCCGGCCAAAACCAGCAGCGGCCCGGCGGCCTGGCCGTCGAGGTGGCGAAGCGTCGCAACCACCTGCTCGGTGCTGGTGCAGGTGATCACCCGCGACGCGACCGGGCCGATCCGCAGTGTGGTCAGCGGCGCCAGCGGCACACTTTCCTCGACCCGCGCACCGGCGAAAACCGTTCCCACGTCACCCGGTTTCATGAGTCTTGACGGTAGCCTGACCTGCTATGCCGCGTTCGTTCGACATGTCCACCGACTACGTGGTCACCGTCGGAGAGGTTCTCCGGGCCTTCAGCGACGAACAGTACTGGCTGGCCCGGCTGACTGACTCCGGCGCTGACGACACCACGCTGGATTCGATGCAACTCGGCGGCCCGTCCGGTGACGACGGCACTATCGACGTCATCACCACTCAGGTGCTGCGCGCGGATCGGCTGCCGGGCGTGGTCACTCAATTCCACCGCGGCGATCTGCGCATTCGCCGCGAAGAGCGCTGGGAGCCGATCACCGACGGCTCCGCGACGGCGACCGTCACCGGCTCGATCCTGGACTCGCCCGCGTCGTTGACCGGCACCGCGACGCTCGAGCCGCTGGCCGAATCGGGCGGCGCGAGGTTGAATCTCCGGGCCACCGTCGAGGTGCGCATCCCGCTGGTCGGCGGAAAGCTGGAGAACTTCGTCGGCAGCCAACTGGTCGAGTTGCTAATCCGTGAGCAACGCTTCACCACAACCTGGATCGGCGAAACCACCTAGCCCGAACGGGTTTCAGGCGTCCCGCTCGGCGGTGGCGATCGCGCCCTTGAACAGATCGCCGATGACCTTCTTCAGCACGGGCGCCAACAACCAGTCAAGACCGGGAATCTTGGGCGTCGAACGCAGGTGCCAGCTGGCCTCGGTTCCGGTTCCCGCTGCACGCAGCGAGACCGTGCCGACGTGATCGCGTACCGGCGCACCGGAGATCAACTTGTATGCGTACTCGGAGGGTCGCTGATAGGAGATGATCTCCTCGACGATCGCGGGTCCGAGCGCCTCGAGGCGTCGGACCGCGCCCACACCATTCGGTGCCGGAGTGCCCTCGCGATCGAGCGTGCTGCGGCGGAGCAACGGCACGTAGTCCGCGATCCCGCGGTGGTTGGTGAGGGCGTCGAACACTTTCTCGATCGGCGCCGCCGTGGACTGCGTCAGAGTGAACTCGATCATCGGGTAATTCTGGCATCCGCGGCGACCCGCCTGATCCGCCGGGCGTCGGCGGCATTCCGGAGTTCACAGCAAGGGCACGTCAAAACCGCCAGGGATCACGTCGAGCGGGCTGAGGGGCACGGCGGCGTCGAGTGACGGGATTAGGAACTCCACGAGCGGCCCGGCCGGCGACCACAGGGTGTCGGTGACGGCACCGCTCGGGTCGCCCTCGTAGACGTTTTCGAAACCGCCGCCCAGGTTGAAGACGTCGAAGATCGTTCCGTTTGCCGGCGCATCCGTACAGATCACGCTCGCACAGCCGGTGACGGTGAACGACGCGTTGCTAAACCACAAGACGTCCAAGACCGACATGCTGGTACTTAGCTCCCCTGCTACGTGAGCGCTGGCACCCGTGCCGGTGTAGTAG
>DASXJI010000180.1:0-8926 GCA_036497495.1 Mycobacterium sp. | reverse complement strand
GCGGGTCCCGAGCGGGCGACTGAGGCGATCCGCAAGGCGTTGTCCATGGGCGCCGACAAGGCCGTCCACCTGCTCGACGACGGGCTGCACGGCTCCGACGTCGTCCAGACCGGCTGGGCGCTGGCGCGCGCGCTGGGCACCATCGAGGGCACCGAGCTGGTGATCGCCGGCAACGAGGCC
This sequence comes from Mycobacterium sp., assembly GCA_036497495.1. Lineage (GTDB taxonomy): Bacteria > Actinomycetota > Actinomycetes > Mycobacteriales > Mycobacteriaceae > Mycobacterium. The sequence goes on along the minus strand of DASXJI010000180.1, from coordinate 8,746 downwards.
ACCGACGGAACCGGCGGCGCCGTGCCGGCCATCATCGCCGAGTACCTGGGCCTGCCCCAGTTGACTCACCTGCGCAAGCTGTCGCTGGACGGCGACAAGATCACCGGCGAGCGGGAAACCGACGACGGTGTGTTCACCATCGAGGCCACGCTGCCGGCCGTGGTGAGCGTCAACGAGAAGATCAACGAGCCGCGGTTCCCTTCCTTCAAAGGCATCATGGCCGCCAAGAAGAAGGAAGTCACCAAGCTGACCCTGGCCGAGATCGGTGTCGAGGCCGACGAGGTCGGCCTGGAGAATGCCGGCTCCAAGGTGCTGACATCTACCCCCAAGCCGCCCAAGACCGCCGGTGAGAAGGTCACCGACGAGGGCGAGGGCGGCAACGAGATCGCGAAGTACCTGGTCGGTCAGAAGATCATCTAAGACTTGAATCCCGAACCGAAAGACACGGAATAACTCATGGCTGAAGTACTTGTGCTCGTTGAGCACGCTGATGGCGCTTTGAAGAAGGTCAGCTCCGAATTGATCACCGCGGCACGTGTTCTGGGGGAGCCCGCCGCTGTCGTGGTGGGTAAGCCCGGCACAGCCGATCCGCTGGTCGACGGCTTGAAGTCGGCCGGTGCCGCCAAGATCTACGTCGCCGAGTCCGACACGGCGGAGAGCTACCTGATCACCCCTTCCGTCGACGTGCTTGCCGCGCTGGCCGAATCGGCCAGTCCGGCCGCCGTTTTGCTGGCTTCCAGCGCCGACGGCAAGGAGATCGCGGGCCGGCTCGCCGCCCGGATCGGGTCGGGTCTGTTGGTCGACGTGGTCGGTCTTGAGGCCGGACCCAAGGGGATCCACTCCATCTTCGGTGGCGCGTTCACCGTCGAGGCGCAGGCAAACGGCGACACCCCGGTGATCAGCGTGCGCGCAGGCGCGATCGACGCCGAACCGTCCGACGGCGCAGGTGAAAAGGTCACCGTCGAGGTGCCCGAGCCCGCTGAGAACGCCGCCAAGGTCACCAATCGGGAGCCCGCGGTCGCCGGCGACCGTCCCGAGCTCACCGAAGCCACCATCGTGGTGTCCGGTGGTCGTGGTGTCGGCAGTGCCGACAAATTCAGCGTGGTCGAGGAGTTGGCCGACTCGCTGGGCGCCGCAGTCGGCGCGTCCCGCGCCGCGGTGGATTCCGGCTATTACCCCGGTCAGTTCCAGGTGGGCCAGACCGGTAAGACCGTCTCACCGCAGCTGTACGTCGCGCTGGGCATCTCCGGAGCGATCCAGCACCGCGCCGGCATGCAGACCTCAAAGACGATCGTCGCGGTCAACAAGGACGAAGAGGCGCCGATCTTCGAGATCGCCGACTACGGCGTGGTCGGCGACCTGTTCAAGGTCGCGCCGCAGCTCACCGAGGCAGTCAAGACCCGCAAGGGCTGATCACACGCCAGCAGGCCGTGTGTGTCTCCGCCTAGCCTGGATGAGGTGAGCAGCGGCGGATCGGATCCTCATCGCGAGTTGGGCCGCGTGGCCGACGGCGACGGTCCTGCGGCCGGCGCGGCTCGGTCCGCGCTCGGTGGCGGAGCGGCGGCGACCCGGCTACGCGCCGCGATTCTGGCGTTGGCACAGCATCGCGGACCGAACTCCAGCATCTGCCCGTCGGATGCCGCGCGCGCCGTCGGCGGTCGCGACTGGCGCGAGCTGGCGCCCCAAAGCCGCAGCATCGCATTCGCGTTGGCGCGCGACGGCGATGTCGAAATCACCCAGCGCGGTGCTGTCGTCGATCCGGATCAGCCGTCACGCGGACCGATCCGCATCCGGGTATCGCCAGCCTGACGGCCTCGACAAGGTTTGAAATCCGGCCAAGTGGTGTACAAAGATTTGCTACTTCGTTCCAGGAAAGGCCGGAAAATGAAGGCAATGGCGCCAGCGGCGATAGCGATCGCCGCAGCCCTGTTCAGTGGATGCTCTGCGTCGCAGATCATCAACACCGGTGGTGACACCAAGTGCAAGGACTTCACCACGCAGGACGAGAAGAAGCAGAACGACGAGGTCAGCAAGATGCTCAAGGACAAGAGCGGCGCCGACCCGTCCAATATGGAAATCACCGCGACCCGGCTATCGGCGGCGACCTACTGCCAGACGCTGGGCAAGCCGGACAGCAAGATCTCCGAGGCACCGCACGGCTGACCGGGAATCGGTCGCACCGACCGCTTACTCGTCGTTGGCTTGCAGCACCACGGTCGCTCGCGCGGCTACCCGAACGGCGTCGCCAGCGGGAATCGGTTGGCTATCAACGGGATTCGTCGCTTCGGCGGTGTCGACGACGGGGCGCCACGCTGGGCCGAATTCGCTTGGCGGTAAGGTGAATTCGATCGGCTCGTGGTGGGCATTGAAACACAGAAAAAACGAGTCGTCGGTAACCCGCTGCCCGCGAGCATCGAGGTCGGGAATGCCCTGGCCGTTCAGGTAGACCGCCACTGATTTGCCGAAGCCCGAATCCCAGTCGTCGTCGGTCATTTCCGAGCCGTCTGGCCGGAACCAGGAGATGTCCGGCTGTGCTTCGGCGCCCCGCCGGCGGACTGGCACCCCTTTGAAGAATCGGCGGCGCCGGAACACCGGATGCGCAGCGCGTAGGGCCGACACCGATCGGGTGAACTCCAGCAACTCGGTGTCCGCTTTGTCCCAATGCACCCAGGTGAGCTCATTGTCTTGGCAGAAGCCATTGTTATTGCCGTGCTGTGTGCGGCCGAGCTCGTCGCCGTGCGAGATCATTGGAACCCCCTGCGACAGTAGCGTTGTCGCCAGGAAGTTGCGCTGCTGGTGAGCGCGGAGCGCGTTGATCTCAGGATCGTCGGTCGGACCCTCCACGCCGCAGTTCCATGACCGGTTGTTGCTCTCACCGTCGTTGTTGTCTTCGCCATTGGCGTCATTATGTTTTTCGTTGTAGGACACCAGGTCCCGCAGCGTGAAACCGTCGTGAGCGGTGACGAAATTAATGGAGGCCACCGGGCGCCGCGCGGTGGACTCGTAGAGATCGGCTGAGCCGGTCAGCCGGGAGGCGAACTCGCCCAGCGTCGCCGCCTCCCCGCGCCAGTAGTCGCGAACGGTGTCGCGGAACTTGCCGTTCCACTCCGTCCACTGCGGCGGGAAATTGCCGACCTGGTAGCCGCCGGGGCCGACATCCCACGGCTCGGCGATCAGCTTGACCTGGCTGACGACCGGATCCTGTTGCACGAGTTCGAAAAACGCCGACAGCCGGTCGACGTCGTAGAACTCGCGGGCTAGCGTGGAGGCCAGGTCGAAGCGGAATCCGTCGACATGCATTTCGGTCACCCAGTACCGCAACGAATCCATGATCAGCTGCAGTGTGTGTGGATGCCCGACGTTGAGGGTGTTGCCGGTTCCGGTGTAGTCCATGTAGTACTGCTGATCGTCGTCGACCAAGCGGTAGTACGCGGCGTTGTCGACACCGCGCATCGACAAGGTGGGACCGAGGTGGTTGCCTTCGGCGGTGTGGTTGTACACCACGTCCAGGATGACTTCGATGTCCTCTTCGTGCAGGGCGCGGACCATGGTCTTGAACTCCTGCACCTGGCCGCCGGGCGTGGTGCTGGACGCGTACTTGGAATCAGGGGCCAGGAAGCCGATTGTGTTGTAGCCCCAGTAGTTTGACAACCCCTTGTCAACCAGCGTGGAGTCGTTGGCGAAGTGGTGTACCGGCATCAGCTCGATGGCGGTGACGCCCAGCTCTTTCAGATGCTCGATGATCACCGGGTGAGCGATGCCTGCATAAGTGCCGCGCATCCGCTCGGGAATGTCCGGGTGCAGCTGTGTCAGCCCCTTGACGTGCGCCTCGTAGACGACGGTGTCGGCGTATTCGTGACCGGGCGGACGGTCGTTGCCCCAGTCGTAGTACGGGTTGATCACCACCGACTTCGGCATGCGCGGAGCGGAGTCGTCGTCGTTGCGGCTGTCGGGGTTGCCGAAGTTGTAGCTGAACAGCGCCTGGTGCCACTCGAAGTTGCCGTCGATCGCCTTGGCATACGGATCGATCAATAGTTTGTTCGGGTTGCACCGGTGCCCGGCGGCCGGGTCGTAGGGTCCGTGAACTCGGTAGCCATAGCGCTGGCCCGGTTCGACAGCCGGCAGGAAGCCGTGCCAGACGAAGCCATCCACCTCGTTGAGCGTCACCCTGGATTCGGTGCCGTCGGCGTCGAAGAGGCACAGTTCGACCTTCTCGGCCACCTCGCTGAACAGCGCAAAATTGGTGCCTGACCCGTCGTAGCTGGCGCCGAGCGGATAGGCCTTGCCCGGCCACTGCTCGATAGCCGCCGCCTGCGGCGCTTCGACCGACTCGGCAGCTTCCGTCACAGTGCCCTCTTTCGCCAAAGGGCCGCGTGGGTACGGCCCGACGGTGGGGGATACCCGCCGGGCAGCGTGTCACACATTGTGTGAATCGGGGCACAATGGCGCTGTGGAATCTTGGCCGACGCCCGATACGCCCGGTCCAGGGCAGGAGTCGGTATGGGCTTATCCGCGTCCGCCGAGACTCGAGGAGTTCACCGGCTCGATCAGCATCGAGTTGGGCGGCCGCACTGTGGCTTCGACCGATCGCGGGTGGCGGGTGCTGGAGACCAGCCATCCGCCGACCTACTATTTGCCCGGCACTTCCTTCGCCGATGGGGTTCTACGACGGACCGATGGCAATTCCTGGTGTGAATGGAAAGGCCAGGCAACCTATTACGACTTGGTGACCGAGAAGCGGGCGGCGCCGCGAGCGGCGTGGACCTACCGCCAGCCCAGTCCCGATTTTGCCCCGATTGCGGGTGCGGTCGCGGTGATGGCTGCGGCAGTGGACCGCTGCACGGTCAACGGCGAGCAGGTGATCCCGCAGCCGGGCGGCTTCTACGGTGGCTGGATAACCAGCTGGATTATGGGTCCTTTCAAGGGAATTCCGGGATCCATGGGTTGGTGAGCCGGCGCTACGTCGCGTCGCTCAACATCGCATCGATCCGGCGTAAGGCGATCGAGCAGATCACCAGATACGGTGTAGCCCAACATGGGACGCCGATGCTGACTCGTGTGTAGCGCCCGACCGGCTGGACCCGGTGGAAAGTGGCCGGGATGCCGGCCACTTTCCACGCCCAATGCCGGCCGGGTTCGAACTCGGTGACGACGAACGGGACACCGAACCCCAATGACGTACGCACCACGCCCGTAGCGCCCAGTGACAGCTCGGTGTGCGGCGAATCAAGCCGGGCTCCGCTGACCGTCGGGCCCCATTGCGGCCACGCATCGAGATCGACCAGGACGTTCCACGCGGCCGACGACGGCGCGGCGATCAGTCGGTCGACGGCGAGCATCATGGCGCGCGGCCGCCGAGCCGTCGCTGCTGTTCGACGACATCGTTGAGATCACGGAGCCGTCGCAGGCCGGCCGACGGCTGGTTCATCCTCTCGTTGTTGGCAAGGTATTTGGCGTTGCGGTCCAAAAACCACCAGTAGCCTCCGGTGAACGGGCACGCCCGATCGCCGACCCGCTCGCTGGGCCGGTATTTGCATTCCCCGCAGTAGTCGCTCATCCGATTGATGTAGGCGCCGCCGGAGGTATACGGCTTGGTCGCCATCAGTCCGCCGTCGGCGTGCTGGGACATGCCGACCACGTTGGCAACCATCACCCATTCGTAGCCGTCGACGAAGCAGCGGTGAAACCAGCCGGTGACCGCGGCCGGGTTCCAGCCGCGCTGCAGCGCGTAGTTGGACAACACCATCAGCCGCGCAATGTGGTGCGCCCAGCCGTGATCGCGCACCTGCGCCAGGATGTCTTTCAGGCAGTGCGCGCCGACGGCGTCGGAGTCCAAGTCGGCGAACCACTTCGGTAGCCGCCCGTGTGCTTCAAGAGCGTTGCGTCGACGGTAGCCGCGGCCGAAATGCCAATAAACGTGCCAGATGTAGTCGCGCCATCCGATGAGCTGCCGGATGTAGCCCTCGACGCTGCCCAGTGGGGCGTGACCTGATCGGTAGGCCTCTTCGGCGGCATACGCGCAGTCGAGGGGGTCGAGCAAGCCGAGATTCATCGGCGCCGACAACAGGCTGTGCGCCATGAGGCGATCGCCACTGAGCACGGCATCTTCGTGAGGGCCGAAGTGCGGCAACCGATCTCGTAGAAAGGCCTCGAGGGCACTCTGCGCTTCGGCGGCGGTGGCGGCGAACTCGCGTGGGCCGTCACGACCGACGAACGATACGTCGCCGTCGCGCTCCCAGCGGTCCAGCTCGGCGCGGACCTGCTCGTCGATCTCGTCTTCATCGGGTCGCCATGGGGGCGGAACCACAAGGCCGTCGCTGCTCGTCGGCGCGGGCTCGCGGTTGTCGGCGTCGAAATTCCACCTGCCTTCCGCGGGCTGGTTGCCGTCCATCAGCAGGTCGAACCGCCGCCGCGCATCACGATAGAAGTTCTCCAGCTTGAGTGTGTGATGGCCCACGGCCCAGTCGGCGAACGCCTCTGGGTCGGTGCAGAATCCGCGAGCCGGCAACACCTCTATTTTTGGGGGCCGCGGTGTCGACCGGATGAACCGGTCGGCGGCCCAGGAGGTGGGTTGGCACACGCTGACCGGTTCGTCGAGCTGGTCGAGCGCCTCGCGGTAAGTACGGGTCTGCAGGAACGTGGCCTGGTCACCGAGTTCGGCTGCACGGTGACGCAAGGCCGAGAGCACCAGATGCGCTTTGCGGCGATGAAACCGGCGGCGTTCGAACGCCGCTCGCGACTCGATCAGCAACACCGGCTGATCAGGTGCGTCCAGGAAATGCGGCCCGAGTTGGTCGGCGAAACACCAGCGCCGAGTGTCGACACTCATACTGCCTGCCATACCCTTGCCTGCAGTATCCGAATCGGTCAGCAGCTGATTCTCTCGGCCCAGCGCGATCTAGGAGCGCGATGACAGACGCCTTGTCGGCACTGGGTGCAGTACGGCCTGGAGTTAACCACGCCTGATTCTGTTGATCGCGCTTACTGGTTGACCCGGCCGGATGTCGACTCCCGAATGTCGAGCCCCTCAAGCGAGTCCGCCGTCCGCCAGGTGTCGAGGATCTCGGCGTATTCGGTCGGACTGCCGAAGAAGAAGCTGTCCTGGTTCAGCCGTGCGCTCGCCTGGCCCTCGCGGTTGTAGTAGCCGGGAGTGCACGATTCCCGCCGGCCGGCGATGACGCTGGAGCGTTGCACGACGGAGTCGACCCAGGCGGCTTCGGCATCCGGGGTTGCCTCCACTTCCGTGGCGTCGTGCTGCAGCGCCCATGCGATCACCCAGGCGATGTGACGTGATTGGGTGTCGATCAGGTATGGGAAGTTCACGGTGAAACCGGATTGGGCGATGCTTTCGATGAAGCAGTTCGGAAAACCGTTGACGTGCATGCCGTGCAAGGTTCGGACGCCGTCGGCCCACTTGTCGGTGAGCGCCAGCCCGTCGCGGCCTACGATCTCGAAGCCGGTGCGCTGCGAGTAGCTGGTGCCGACCTCGAATCCGGTGGCGAAAATCAAACAGTCCAGCTGGTATTCGACACCGTCGACGACGACGCCGCTGGCGGTGATCTGCTCAACGCCCAGGCCCTCGGTGTCGACCAGTGTGACGTTGTCGCGGTTGAACGCCTGCAGGTATTCGTCGTGAAAACACGGCCGCTTGCAGTAGTACCCGTACCACGGTTTGAGCGCCTCGGCGGTGGCCGGGTCGGTGACGATGGCTGCAACGCGCGCTCGGATCTCTTCCATCTTGGCGAAATCGGCCATTTCGGCGGCGTTGGGCCCACCTTCGTTGACGATCGGCATTTTCTTGGTCAGGCTGGTCCACGCGTCGTCGACCAGGTCTTCATCGGATGCGCCTCCGGCAGTGAGGATTTGGAAGTTCTCCATGCGGCGCTGTTGCCAACCGGGCTCCAGCGATGCGGCCCAGTCCGGTTCGGTCGGCCGGTTGGCACGCACGTCAACCGTCGACGGCGTGCGCTGAAAGACGAACAGCTGACCGGCGGATTCGGCGAGTCGCGGCACACACTGAATGGCCGTTGCGCCGGTGCCGACGATCCCGACCCGCTTGTCGGACAGCGCGCGCAGGTCGTCACCGGTGTACTCGTAATCCCAGCGGCTGGTATGAAAGGTATGGCCGCCGAAGTCGGTAATCCCGGCTATGCCAGGTAGTTTGGGCTTCTGCAGGTAGCCGTTGGCCATCGCGACGAACCGGGCATGAATCTCGTCGCCGCGGTCGGTTGAGATCACCCACTGGGAACTGCTTGGTTCCCAACGGATTTCCTGTACTTCAGTCTGCAGGCAGGCGTCGCGGTACAAGTCGAAGTGCTCGGCGATGCGGCGGCAGTGCGCCCAGATTTCGGGGCCCTTGGCGTACTTCTCGGTCGGGATGTAACCGAGCTCTTCGAGCAACGGCAGGTAGACGTAGGACTCGACGTCACAGGCGATTCCGGGGTAGCGATTCCAGTACCAGGTACCCCCGACGTCGGCGGCCTTGTCGATCAGCCGCACATTCTCGACGCCGAGCTGCTTGCACCGCGCGCCGATCAACAGGCCGCCGAAGCCGGCGCCGACCACCGCGACGTCCACAAAATCGGCGATGGGGTCGCGGCTGAAGTCTGGGTCGGCCCACGGATCCTCGCCGAACTTGCTGAATGCGCCGGTTATCTCGACATATTGCGAGATGCCGTCGGCGCGCATACGTCGCCGGCGTTCTTCGGCGTACTTCGTGCGCAGCGCATCGGGATCGAACGTATCT
>DASXJI010000179.1:0-1752 GCA_036497495.1 Mycobacterium sp. | reverse complement strand
ACTTCTCGACTACTGAATCGGAGCCATGTGTGCATACGCCGTCTGCGGGTACGCGTGTATTGGTTGACTAGCCAGCCAGCCCGCTTGAGGTGCCACCAGCACAAGGAGAAGCCATGCCCAAGATGCGACGGCTACGCGGCCGCAAGATCGCCGCCCTGGCGGCCGACGGGTTCGAGAAAGTCGAGTTGACGATACCGATGCGCGCGTTGCAACTCGCCGGCGCGAGGGTCGATGTCATTTCGCTACGGCACGGACGGATAAGGGGAGTGAACCTGCACATGCCGGCCACCAGGATCGGTGTGGACAAGACGATCAGCGAGGCCGACCCGGCCGACTACGACGGTCTCCTGCTGCCGGGCGGATTTATCAACCCCGACCTGCTGCGGCAGTCCGCGCAAGCGCGGCAGTTCGTGCGCAAATTCGCCGACGGTGACAAGCCGATTGCCACGCTGTGCCACGGCCCGTGGGTTCTCGCCTCGGCGGGACTGCTCAACGGGCGCATACTCACCTCGTGGCCCGGTATCCACGATGATTTGGTCAACTCCGGTGCCACCTGGCTCGACCGCGACGTCGTCAAGGACGGAAACCTTGTCACCAGCCGCGGGCCCCAGGACATGGCATCGTTCATCCCCGCCATCCTCGACCACTTCGCGGAAACCGCGCCGGAAGCACCGGCGGCGGCGCCGGGCCAGGTGTCTGATCCGCAACTGGACTCACCTGTGGGTTGGGCAGTCGCCGCGCTGCGCTGGGCTCCCAGGCCATCCATACCGGGCGCCCCTGCAGGTCTGATGGCGGGCGCGCGCTTGTCACCAAAATCACCGCTGCACAATGTCTTCTCCTGAGTCGTCTTCTTACAGAAGCACGGACGACATCGACCCCTGTGTGCGCGTGTACGGGACGCGGGTCCACAATCTTCGGGGTGTCGACGTCGTAGCACCGCGTGACGCGCTGGTCGCATTCACCGGGATCTCCGGATCCGGGAAATCGTCGTTGGCGTTCGGCACCATCTATGCCGAGGCCCAGCGCCGCTACTTCGAATCGGTCGCTCCCTACGCCCGTCGCCTGCTGTTGCCCACCGGCGCGCCAAAGGTAGATGACATCACTTGGCTACCACCGGCCGTCGCATTGCAGCAGCGCCGGGGCTCGGCGACGTCGCGGTCTACGGTCGGCACCGTCACCACCCTGTCGAATCTGCTGAGGATGCTGTTCTCCCGCGCCGGCACCTACCCGCCGGGGGCCACCGAGCGACTGGATTCCGATGCGTTCTCGCCAAACACCGCGGTCGGTGCGTGCCCCGAGTGCCACGGGCTGGGACGAATCCACCGGGTGACCGAAGAGACACTGGTACCAGACCCGTCGCTGACCATCCGCGAAGGCGCCGTTGCCGCATGGCCGGGTGCATGGCAAGGCCAAAATCTACGCGACATCCTCGTCACGCTCGGGTACGACATCGACCAGCCGTGGCGGAAACTTCCTAAGCGTCAACGCAATTGGATTCTGTTCACCGATCAGCAGCCCACAGTCGAAATCGATCCGAGTCAGCACCCCGTGCAGGCCGATTACTATTACAACGGCACGTTCTCCAGCGCCGAACGTCACGTCCGCCACACGTTGGCCAACTCCCATAGCGCGATGATGCGACGCCGCGTCCTGCAATTCGTCGACAGCGTCGAGTGCCCGATTTGCGACGGTTCTGGGCTTCGGCCGGAGGCGCTGAAGGTGACTTTCGCCGGGCGCACCATCGCCGACTAC
>DASXJI010000178.1:0-6628 GCA_036497495.1 Mycobacterium sp. | reverse complement strand
CTGGTTCATCGGCATCGCGGCCGGGCTCGCCGTGCTCGCAGGTGGTGTCGGCGCCGGCGGCTACCTCGCGTGGCAAGCCCATCAGGAGAACCAGGCCACCGCGCGTAACGATGCCGCCGCACTAGAGGCCGCGAAGGACTGCGTCGGCGCCACCCAGGCGCCCGACATCGGGGCGATGGCCTCCAGCGCGCAGAAGATCGTCGAGTGCGGCGCGGGAGCGTTCCGGTCGCAGGCGATTTTGTACAGCGGTCTGCTCGTCGAGGCGTACCAAGCCGCCAACGCCCACGTCGAGGTCTCCGATCTGCGGGCCGCGGTGGAGCGCAACAACCCCGACGGTTCGATCGAGATCCTGGTGCCGTTGCGGGTGAAGGTGTCCAACGCCGAGACCCAGGACGCGGAAGCCGGCTACCGGCTTCGGGTGACGATGGTGCACGAAGAGGGCAAGTACCGAATCTCCAAGCTCGACCAGGTAGCGAGGTGACGGTGCTGGTCGAGGAGACCGACGCGGCACCGGCAGTTCAAGAACCAGCGCCGAATGAGTTGGCGGGGTGGGAGCTTCGCGCGGCCGCCCTCGCGGTCGACGTACTGCCCGGTCTCGCTGTGGTGACCACGATGGCGCTGGTGTGGTTGACGGTTCCGCCGCAGAGCTTGTGGTGGTGGGTGTCGATATCGGTGCTTGTCGGCGCGGCCCTGGTGACGATGGTCAACCGGGCGGCACTGCCGGCGATCCTCGGTTGGAGCCTGGGGCGGGCGCTGTTCGGGCTCGAGGTCGTGCGACCGGACGGGACCGCCGTCGGAGTCGGCCGGCTGATGTCGAGGGAACTCGCCCATCTGCTGGACACCCTTTCGGGGTGCATCGGATGGCTGTGGCCGTTGTGGGATCCACGCAAGCGGACCTTCGCCGATGTGCTGCTGCGGACCGAGGTGCACTGTGTCGCACCCGATCGGCGTCCGGCAGAGATCCGGCGGAGCGCCGCGATCGCGGTCGGGGTAGCCGTGGCGCTCTGCGTCGGCGCCGCTGCGGTGAGCGTCTTCGCGGTCTACCTGCCCGATCGGGCCGCCGACCAAACGCGCACCGCGGTCAACGCGCAGGGCCCTAAGATCGTCACCGAGATGCTCACGTACGACCCGAAATCGTTGAAGCAGGACTTCGAGCGGGCCCGCTCTTTGACCACCGATAGATATCGACCGGAGTTGGTCAAGCAGCAGGAGTCGGTGCAAAAGGGTCACCCGGTGATGAACGAATACTGGGTGACCGACAGCACCGTGCTGTCCGCAGCACGAGACAGCGCGACCATGCTGCTGTTCATGCAGGGCCATCGCGGCGGCGGCGGCGACGAACGATTCATCACCGCCACCGTTCGGGTTTCGCTGGTGAAAGGCAACGACGGGCGCTGGCGGGTCGACAACCTCGACGTCGTGACGAAACCCAAACCGGTGCCGGCCAGGGAGCCGGCTCCACCCAAGGGGCAAAAGTGAGCCCCCGCAGGCGAATCCAGCCCGGCGAAGAGCCGCTGCTTAAGGTGCCGAAAGCGGCACTGTGGTCGAGACTGCCCTGGCGGCCGACACTGCCGGCGCAGTGCTGGAAGCCGTCGAGGAAGTGGGCCCTGCCCTCGGCGGTGGCCGGTGCGACGGTGCTCACGGCGGCCGCCATCGCGACGTCATCGATCGTCCTGGTCGACCAGCGAACGCATCACCGGGACACCATGCAAGAAGTCGACGTGCTCGGTTTCGTCAAGGCCTTCATGACCGGGTTCACCACGCTGGATCCATTTCACGCCAACGCGTACTACGACCGCGTATTAGCCAACGCGACAGGCGATTTCGCCAAGCAATATCACGACAAGCACAACGACATCCTGGTCCAGATCGCCCAGGCCGAGCCGACCAAGGGCACCACTCTGGCCGCCGGAGTGGAACGGTGGAACGACGACGGTAGCGCCAATGTCATGGTGGCGACCGACGTTTCGTTCAAATCCCCCGACGGCAAGAGAATCGATAACACAAATCGTTGGGTGGTTACCGCTCAGCGGGAAGGCAACAAGTGGAAGATCAGCAGCCTGCAACAGGTCATCTGACCGAAGAGTCGCCCGATACGCCGGGAGACTCTGCGGCCCTCGACAACGACGTCGCGGAAGCCGAACCCGCGCACGTCGATCCAGAGGTTACGGGCGGCGTCGAGAACGTCGACGCCGCAACCGAAGATGACGAGGCGGACGACGCTGAGGCGGCCGACAAACCGGTCGTCGGCGTGAAGCAATGGCGACCGGTCGGCAAGTGGTCGGCGATCGCGGCGGGTGTGGCCGCTGCGCTGTTCATCGGGTCGGCGGCATTTGCCGGCGCGACCATGCAGCCCTACCTGTCTGACCGCGCGACGGTGGCGACCAAGCTGCGAGTCGCACGTACCGCCGCCAATGCGATTACGACGTTGTGGACCTACACGCCGCAGAACATCGACAAGCTGGCCGATCGGGCATCGCAGTATCTCAGCGGTGACTTCGAAGCTGCCTATCGCAAATACATCGACGCACTCGTCGCACCCAACAAGCAGGCCCAGATCACCAATACCACCCAGGTGGTCGGGGCGGCAGTGGAATCGTTGTCCGCCTCGGACGCCACCGCGATCGTTTACACCAACACGGCCTCGACCAGTCCGACGACCAAGGATGTTCCCTCGTTGAAGTACCTGTCATATCGGCTTGTGCTGCAACGCGACCACGCGCGCTGGCTGGTCACCAAGATGACGACGATCACCTCACTTGATCTGACTCCCAAGCTCTAGTTGAACGCGAGCCAGCCCGGCAGTGAGCGCTCGTGCGAGTCGCACAGCACCTCGCGGGTGTCGCAGTTGCCTTTCGGGACGCCGGCCCCGGCCCACATGCCGCCGGTATCACGACGCAGCACGATCGCTGATGACGTGCCGCCGTCGAGCAGCACTGCGGTGTCGCTGCCCAGCCCGCGGAACAGATCTTGCACATTGTCGGGGGTATAGCTCCCGCCTTGGAACACATACATCTCGTCGCGAGGCTTAGAGTAGGCCAGCGCCGTACGGGCTGCACTCGGCCCGCCGTCGTTGAGCTGCCCGGTATTTCCAGCGGCCAGCAGCCCGAGTCCACTGACCGCGACGAACTGCTCGCCGCGGTCCACCAAGCCGGTAACGGTCGACGTGGCGGCGTCGTAGTCATGCCCGTCCCGACCACCTCTGGGCCACAACACCGTTGGGGCGCCGCGGGTCGGCAGGATCATGGTGGCCAAGGCACTCCAGTTCTCGTTTCCACCGGACAGGCCTTGCTTGCCGGCGTAGGGGATCGTGCCGGTGACCGCCTGATTGGCGCGGCCCTGCCCGTGCGTGTTGTCGACGTAAGCGCCCAGCGGTGAGCTGCAGCCCGTGGAGCGCCACGAGCCGCCCTTTTGGCCGCGAATGTCGAAGAAGTTGGCGTTGATCGCAATCGTCGGCTGGCCCAGTGCCTGCCAGGCCTGCACCGCGGTGTAGGTCTCCGACGCCTGGATCAGCCCATCGCCGGTGCGCGCATGCGGGTTACGTTCGCAGCGCGACTGGTAGCCGTGATGGCTGTCCACCAACAGATGCGGCTCGAGGCGTTGCGAGGCGGCTTTGATGATCATCAGATGGCCGCCACTACCCCCGTCGTACCAGTTACCGGCGGCATTGAGCATCGGTGCCGGATGACCGCCGCCGAAGTTGTACACCAGGTACGACCCCTGAGTGTTGGCTATGGCGCTGGCCAGCAGCTCGCGCGCCTCAGCGCGGGCGACCGGCTGCCCCGTGCTGGTCGCCAGCGTCAGACATAGCGCGGTACCGGCGCCGCAGGCTGCGATGCGCCGCAAGGCGGTGGCGAGGTGTGGCACGGTTGCCCTTTCGGCGCGAACGTCATTGCAAATAGCAGTGCATTAGCCACAGGTATTACACAGCAGCTTGCATAACAGCAGCGTGACGGTTCAGCCGCAGTCCAATGACGTTCGGCCGCTAGGCGTTTGCGACCGTTCGGCGGAGCTACCGATCCGGGTAGTCGACCTCGGTCTCTGGTGGACCGGCGACGCCATCAGGCGCATCGGCCGCCGGCGACGTCGAGACACGGTGGTAGCCGCGCCGGTCGTAGAGGCGGGTGACGATGACGCCGAGCAGCACACCGATCAGCAAGCCGACCGCGGTCAGCTCCACCGACTCCGACAACCCCGCGTCGGCGCGGCCGCCCAGGTACAGCAAAGCCCTTGCGCCCAAGAACACTTGGTGCATCGGCTCGAACTTCGCCAGCCACTCGAAGAACGCCGGGGTGGCCTGCAGTGGCACTGTCGCACCCGCCGACGGCAACCCGAGGATGATGAACACGAACAAGCTGACCAGAACACCGAGGGCGCCCAGCGCGGCGATCAGTGATGTGGATGTCACACCCACCGCCAAAATCGCGAACGCGCTGAAAAGCCAAAGCGCCAGACTGTTCTGAATCGGCATGCCCATTTTGCTGGCGATCAACAGATAGGCGGCCGACGTCAGCAAGGCCAGTACCGCCATCATCGCCCACTTGATCAGCAGCGTGCGAAACCGCGAGACCTTGAGCTGCTCGGCGAACCGATAGACCGGGCCGACCTCGGCGGGTACGAAGCCGAGCATCGAGTCCACCATCATGCTCACCACGACGCTGCCGATGAAGCCGGCGAGCAGTAGCAGTAACGAATAATAGAACGCGGACAAGCCATTACCGGTACCGTCCGTAAGCACGTTGTGCACCGTCGACTTGACCTCGATCGGATTGGCCAGCATCAGTGCGATCGCTCCCGGCTCGGGGATCTTGCCGGTCTGTTGCGCCACCTCCTGTGAAAGCCGTTGGCCCACGCGCTGATCCATCAGCGCGACCGCACGCTGCAGCGTTTGGCCGGCGATACCGGCACCCACTGAACCCGCGCGCGGGTTCGTTGAGACGATGATGACCGCCCTTTCGACGCGTCCGGGTGTCAGCGCGCTTTTCGCGTAGGCCTGCAGCTTGGACGAAAAGTTCGGCGGAATCACCGCGATGCCGTAGATCTCGGCGTTATCCAGCTGCGTCTTTGCTTGATCATGGTTCAGCACTCGGACGTCGTAGGCATCGTTGTCGAAGCTCGCCTGCATGCCCTTGACGACCTGTGCGCCTGTGGGCCCGGCGTCCTCGTTGAGGATGCCGACCGGGAAATGCCGCAAGTTTGTCATCGGCTGCAGGATTCCACCGAGATAGAAGGCGGCCAGCGCCGACAACACCGCGAGCGCGACGAGTATCGGGAGGCCCCAAAAGCGGGCTGTTCCAGTCGCTTTCGGTCTAGCGAGGCCATCGCGGCGGGCGGCTGCGGAGTCGTCGTCGCCGTCGGCGACATCGGATGCTGTGTGACGGGCTTGCGGTTCAGACATTCCGGCTCCTGTTCGTCCGCGCCAACCCTATGACGTACGGTCGCGGTGTTGGTCGTGAAACCCGCTTTTCGGGCGGACCAGGTCGGCGAGAATAGCGTGATCGCCGGGCCCAAACGGGCGGCACCAACGCTGACAGCCTCGCTGCCGGCGGCAGCGCTGGGCTTGCAGGGCTGGAACCGTGCGAGATCTGGATCCGATTGAAGGAGGGCCGGAAGATGCCAACCATGCGTTCGCTCGTCGCCGATACGGTCGGCGAACCATCCGAGGTTCTGCACCTGCGGGCCTGCCCGATTCCGGAGCCCGGTCCCGGCCAAGTACGGGTCCGAGTGGCAGCTGCGCCAGTCGAGGCCAGCGACCTGCATATCATTCGTGGCAGATACGGATTCACCCCCGAACTCCCCACCGTGCCCGGAATCGAATCCGTCGGTGTGATCGACGAACTCGGTAGCGGCGCAGACGGTCTGACGGTCGGGCAACGCGTCATCACGGTCGGTGTCACAGGTACCTGGCAGGAGTTTGTTGTCGCTGATGCCGAGCGGGTCTTGCGCGTTCCCGCCGGCATGAGCGACTCGACGGCAGCCCAGATTCTCAGCAATCCGCTGACCGCCGTTATTCTGACCAGTGAAGAACTCAAAGTCCGACCGGGTGAATGGTTCCTGCAGACGGCGGCCGGTTCGATCGTGGGCCAGTCGGTCATCCAACTCGGAGCGCATGTCGGCTTCCAGACACTCAATGTGGTCCGTCGTCGATCCGCGGTCGACGATATCCTCGCGATGGGGGCCACCGCGGTTATCTGCACGGAGGACGAAAACCTGCGCGAACGGGTGCCCGAAATAGCTGGCCCCGACGGCGTGTACAAGGCGATCGACTGTGTCAGCGGTCAGGTGGGTGCGGACGTGTCGCGTGCACTGGCGCCGGGCGGTGAGCTGGTTGTCTACGGTGCGCTGTCCACACACCGCCAAACAGACCCCGACCAGCTCACAATCCCCATCTTCGCGCGCTCGCTGATCTATGAAACCAAGACCGTTCGGGGATTCTGGCTGTTCCGGTGGTTCACCGAGACCCCGAAGGATCGGATGGCCGCAACAATCGACCGGACACTTCAGCTCGCCGACAGCGGGGCGCTGCGCGTGCCCGAAGGGCAGCCGATCCAGGTCGAAAAGTTCAGCGAAGCAGTGCATTTGGCCGAAGCGCCCGCCCATGGGGGCAAACCGCTGCTGGTGTTCGAAC
>DASXJI010000177.1:0-2672 GCA_036497495.1 Mycobacterium sp. | reverse complement strand
CCTGGTGATCTGGCTGGGCATCGACGAGGCCCCGAAGATCACACTGCTCGCATTGGCGGCGCTGCCGCCTGCCGCTGTCGCCACGACCGCCGCCGTCCTCGCCGCACCCGTCGGGCTTCAGGAGGCGGCGCGTGCGCTCGGTGCCTCGCGCCGCGAAGTGATCCGCGACGTCGTCGTCCCGTCCGCGTTGCCGGAGACCTTCACCGGCATCCGGCTCGCGGTCGGCATGGCCTACTCATCGGTTGTCGCCGCCGAACTGTTCAACGGGCTACCGGGCATCGGCGGCCTCGTCAAAGACGCCAGTAACTACAACAACACACCCGTCGTACTGGTCGGCATCTTCGCCATCGGGATTTCCGGCCTGGTGATCGACGGTCTGCTTCGCGCCGTGGAACGGCGCGCTGTCCCCTGGAGAGGCAAAATATGAGACTCAAGACCCTTGTAGTGGCGGTCGCGACGGCAACGCTGGCGCTGGCGGGCTGCTCGGTCGACCGTTCCGGGAACCAAGCCGACAAGCCGACGATTCGAGTTGGCTACCAAAGCTTTCCGAGCGGTGACCTGATCGTGAAGAACAACCGGTGGTTGGAGGAGGCGCTGCCGAATTACAACATCAAGTGGACGAAGTTCGACTCCGGTGCCGACGTCAACACCGCGTTCATCGCCAAGGAACTCGACTTCGGCGCGCTTGGGTCGAGCCCTGTCGCGCGTGGACTGTCGGCGCCGCTGAACATTCCCTACAAAGTCGCCTTCGTGCTCGACGTCGCAGGCGACAACGAGGCGCTGGTGGCGCGTAATGGCAGCGGCGTCAACGCGATCGCCGACCTCAAGGGCAAGCGGATCGGCACGCCGTTCGCGTCGACCGCGCATTACAGCCTCTTGGCTGCGCTGTCGCAGAACGGGTTGTCCGCCAACGATGTTCAGTTGGTCGACCTGCAGCCGCAGGCCATCCTTGCGGCGTTCGACCGTGGCGACATCGACGCCGGCTACTCATGGCTGCCCAGCCTCGACCAGCTGCGCAAGAACGGCAAGGACCTGATCACCAGCCGCCAGCTCGCCAAGGGCGGCAAGCCGACACTCGACCTCGGCGCGGTGTCCGATGATTTCGCCAACGCACACCCTGACGTCGTCGATACGTGGCGCCAGCAGGAAGCCCGCGCGCTGAAAGTCATTCACGACGATCCAGCCGCAGCGGCCAAGGCCATCGCCGCCGAGATCGGGCTGAGCCCCGACGAGGTGGCCGGTCAGCTCAAGCAGGGCGTCTACCTGACACCGGAACAGGTCGCGTCGCCGGAATGGCTTGGCTCCGAGGGCAAGCCGGGCAACATCGCGGCCAACCTGCAGAGCGCGTCGCAGTTCCTCGCCGACCAGAAGCAGATTCCGTCCGCTGCGCCGCTGCCGACCTTCCAAGATGCGATCTACACCAAGGGCCTGCCCGGTGCCATCACCCAATAACGCCGCAATCCGCATTGACGCGGTCAAGCACCGCTACGGCCGTGGGCGCGGCGAGGTCACCGCACTGGGGCCCGTCGACCTGACTGTCGACCCAGGATCGTTTCTGGTCCTGGTCGGTGCGTCGGGCTGCGGCAAGAGCACGCTGCTGCGGCTGCTGGCCGGCTTCGAATCGCCCAGCGAAGGCACGGTGGCAGTGTCCGGGGCCACGCCGACGCCAGGTGTGACGGCGGGCGTGGTGTTCCAGCAACCGAGGCTGTTCCCGTGGCGCACGGTCGGCGGCAATGTGGATTTGGCGCTCAAGTACGCGAAGGTGCCGCGCGAGCGGCGAGGCGAGCGGCGCGATCAACTCCTCGCTCGCGTGGGTCTGGAGGGCACCGCCGATCGCAAGATCTGGGAGATCAGCGGCGGGCAGCAGCAGCGCGTCGCGATCGCCCGGGCGCTGGCCGCCGAGACGCCGCTGTTCCTCCTCGACGAGCCGTTCGCGGCGCTCGACGCGCTCACCCGGGAACGGCTGCAGGAGGACGTCCGTCACGTCAGCGCGGAGTCCGGCCGCACGACGGTGTTCGTCACGCACAGTGCTGAAGAGGCGGCGTTTCTTGGTTCGCGGATCGTGGTGCTGACCCGGCGGCCGGGCCAGGTGGCCTTGGATCTGCCGGTCGACCTGCCCCGTAGCGGCGTCGACCCCGACGAATTGCGTCGCTCGGCCGAATACACCAAGCTGCGCGCCGAAGTTGGGCGCGCGGTGAAAGCAGCTGCTGCCTAGGGTTTAGACCGGGGGATAGGCCGGCGGCGGGTAGACGCCACGCAGAATCCAGGCGAACCAGTTCACGCCGTATTCGACCTCATCGCTCGCGTCATAATCCGGATTCGGATCCACGTCATCACCTCTCGCGTAGCGGCTGGTTCTCGCTGAAGTCTAGTCCCGCCGCCACTGCGACGACAGCCCGAAGACTTAAACTGTCCAACCAGTTGATTGACGCCCCTGCACGCCCGGGGCCTGCATATAGTGAGTCGCCATGTCTACCGATGAGCCGCTTGCGCGAAGAGCAACGGACGCCACCCCCAACGGGATGACCCGCCGCGAGGAGCTGTTGGCCGTCGCCACCAAGCTGTTCGCCGCGCGGGGGTATCACGGCACCCGGATGGACGACGTGGCCGACGCGGTCGGGCTGAACAAGGCGACGGTGTACCACTACTACGCCAGTAAGTCGCTGATTCTC
>DASXJI010000176.1:0-6296 GCA_036497495.1 Mycobacterium sp. | reverse complement strand
CGGTCCGTCATGAGATCGCACGGATCTACACCGTGCTACGTGAACGCGAACTCGGCCTGGCTTCTGGGCCCAATGGTGCTGAAAATGGAGAATCGTAATGGCAGAGGCGAAGAAGGCAGCCCCGGTGAAGGCGGCCAAGGCCGCTCCCAAGGCTGGCGCCGCAAAAGACGGCAATGCCAAGGGGCCCAAGCACACTCCGGCCACCCCGAAGCCGCGCGGTCGGCGTAAGACCCGCATCGGCTATGTGGTGAGTGACAAGATGGAAAAGACCATCGTGGTCGAGCTGGAAGACCGGATGCGCCACCCGAAGTACGGCAAGATCATCCGTACCACCAAGAAGGTCAAGGTGCATGACGAGCACGGTGATGCCGGCACCGGCGACCGGGTCTCGCTGATGGAGACCCGTCCGCTGTCGGCCACCAAGCGCTGGCGGCTCGTCGAGATCCTGGAGAAGGCTAAGTAATCTCCGCTGCCGGTGAGCCCGCGAGCTCACGGTACGCAGGATCCAGGCGTCGCACCGAGAAAACGAATGCCAAGGCGATGAACGGCGCGATGATTCCGTAAACCGCTGCGGGCATTGCCATTTCGGGACTATTGAGCAGCTGAGGGCTCAACGCAATGCCAACCGCCACGACCGCGTTGTGCAGTCCGATCTCCAGGCTGACGGCGATGGCTTGCCGCGGAGCCAGATGCATCCAGCGTGGCACCAGATAGCCGACGGTCAGGCTGACCGCGCAGAAGGTCGCGACCGCGGCGCTGAGTACGCCGAAGTTGCTCCACAGCGTTGCTTTGCCGCTGGCGATCCCTGCGACGACGGCGACGACCAACAGTACAGCGGCGAATATTCGCACGCCCCTGTGCAGTCGCCGGGCCAAGTCCGGGAACCGGTGCCGGATTAGAACGCCGATCGCCGTCGGTATGAGCACCATCGCGAACACGGCGAAGAACTTGTCGAACTGCAGCGGGATGAAGCGTCCTTCGCCCAGGAACCAGTTCAGTGAAAAAGCCAGGATCGCGGGAATGGCGAAGATCGCCAATACGGCATTGATGGCGGTCAGCGTGAGATTGAGCGCCAGGTCTCCGTTGGCCAGATGACTGACGATGTTGGCCAGCATCCCACCCGGGGTAGCGGCCATCAGCATCAGTCCGACGGCCAGTTTCGCTTCGAGGTGCAGGCCCTCGGCGATCAGCAGGCACAGGGCCGGCAACACCAACGACTGACAAATCAAGGCCACCAGCAGTGGCCGCCGGACCGTGGTGGCCCGCTGGAAGTCCGCGACGGTGAGCGTGAGCCCAAGCGCCAGCATGACCGCCACGACGACCAATGGCAGGAACCGGTTGTCCATTACTCTCCAGGTGATTCAGCGCGTACGCCGACCGGTGTCGACCGGCGAATGGCTACGGCGCAACAATGCGTTAGATAGGCAGTCTACGGTTTGCTGTCGCCGTTGGTGTCACGAGCCGAGCCTGATCCCCACGACTGGTCACGACGCGTTCTGCCCGTCGTCGGGCTGAGACCACATGATCACCGGTATCACGTTGCTGCATGAGCAGTCTCGGCCCAACTCGAATCACCCTGGTTAATTACTGCGGCGGCGTGACTGATAGTCATTGCGATGTTGGCCGACAGTTCGGCGCAGCGGTGTACTCTGCATCCGGAATCCCCGGGGTTCACTATGAGAGTGAGGCCAGCGATGGCTACCGAGTTCAACGGCAAGATCGAACTGGATATCCGTGATTCGGAACCAGATTGGGGCCCATTCGCTGCGCCGACCGCACCGCAGGGTGCACCCAACATCCTTTATCTGGTGTGGGACGACACGGGCATCGCGACGTGGGACTGCTTCGGCGGCCTGGTGGAAATGCCGGCCATGACGCGGATCGCCGAGCGGGGACTACGACTGTCGCAGTTCCACACCACGGCCCTATGCTCACCGACCCGGGCGTCGCTGCTGACCGGTCGCAACGCCACCACGGTCGGCATGGCAATGATCGAAGAGTTCACCGAGGGCTTCCCCAACACATGCGGTCGCATCCCGTTCGAAACCGCTTTGCTGTCTGAGGTCTTGGCCGAACAGGGCTATAACACCTACTGCGTCGGCAAGTGGCATCTGACGCCACTCGAAGAGTCCAACCTCGCGTCGACCAAGCGGCACTGGCCAACCTCGCGTGGCTTCGAACGCTTCTACGGATTCATGGGCGGCGAGACCGACCAATGGTATCCGGACCTGGTGTACGACAACCACCCGGTGAATCCGCCCGGCACCCCGGAGGACGGCTACCACCTGTCGAAAGACATCGCGGACAAGACAATTGAGTTCATTCGCGACGCCAAGGTGATCGCACCCGACAAGCCGTGGTTCAACTACGTGTGCCCCGGCGCCGGCCATGCCCCACATCATGTGTTTCAGGAGTGGGCGGACCGTTACGCCGGCAAGTTCGACATGGGCTATGAGCGCTACCGCGAGATCGTGCTGGAGAAGCAGAAGTCGATCGGGATAGTTCCGCAGGACACCGAACTGTCGCCGGTCAACCCGTATCTGGACGTGAAGGGGCCGCAGGGCGAGCCGTGGCCGCTGCAGGACACCGTGCGACCGTGGGACTCGCTGAACGACGAAGAGAAGAGATTGTTCAGCAGATTCGCAGAGGTATTCGCTGGCTTTCTCAGCTATACCGACGCTCAGATCGGCCGGATCCTGGACTATCTGGAGGAGTCCGGGCAACTGGACAACACCATCATTGTGGTGATCTCCGACAATGGCGCCAGCGGTGAGGGCGGTCCGAACGGATCGGTGAACGAAGGCAAGTTCTTCAACGGCTACATCGACACCGTCGAAGAGAGCATGAAGCTCTTCGACCACCTTGGCGGACCCGAGACCTACAACCATTACCCGATCGGGTGGGCAATGGCCTTCAACACCCCTTACAAGCTCTACAAGAGGTACGCCTCTCATGAGGGCGGCATCGCGGACAGCGCAATCATCTCGTGGCCCAACGGAATCGCGGCGCACGGTGAGATCCGGGACAACTACGTCAGTGTTTGCGACATCACCCCGACCGTCTACGACCTGCTGAACATCCAACCGCCGGAAACCGTGAAGGGCGTCCCGCAGACGCCACTGGACGGTGTGAGTTTCAAACCGGCTCTGACTGACCCGTCGGCCAACACCGGCAAAGAGACTCAGTTTTACACCATGCTGGGCACTCGCGGGATCTGGCACAACGGCTGGTTCGCCAACACCGTCCACGCCGCAACACCTGCCGGCTGGGGTCATTTCGACGCCGATCGCTGGGAGCTCTTCCACATCGAAGCCGACCGCAGCCAGTGCCACGACTTGGCCGGTGAGCATCCCGACAAGCTGGAAGAGCTCAAGGCGCTGTGGTTCTCCGAGGCCGCCAAATACAACGGGTTACCGTTGTCGGATCTGAACATCTTCGAAACGCTGGGGCGGACGCGGCCGTACCTGGCGAGCGAACGGGACAGCTACGTCTATTACCCCGACTGTGCCGAGGTGGCCACCGGCGCCGCGGCCGAGATTCGCGGCCGGTCGTTCGCGGTGCTGGCTGACGTCACCATCGACAGCACCGGAGCCGAAGGCGTGCTGTTCAAGCACGGCGGCGCCCACGGCGGGCACGTGCTGTTCATCCAGGACGGTCGGCTGCACTACGTCTACAACTTCCTCGGTGAGCGCCAGCAGGAGGTTTCCTCGTCGGCCGCGATACCGTTGGGGCGGCATCTGTTCGGCGTCCGCTATGCCCGCACCGGTACCGTGCAAAACAGCCACACGCCGCTCGGCGACGTCACCTTGTTCATCGACGACGAGACGGTCGGCTCGCTAGCGGATGTGCAGTCGCACCCAGGAACCTTCGGATTGGCCGGTGTCGGCATCACGGTCGGACGCAACGGCGGTTCGGCGGTGTCCAGCCGGTACAAGGCGCCGTTCGCGTTCAGCGGCGGCGCCATCGCCCGGGTCACCGTCGATCTCTCCGGGCGGCCATATCTGGACGTGGAAAAAGAACTGGCGCTGGCTTTTTCGCGTGACTGAGCCGCGGTCGAGATCTCGTCGAGCGTTGCCGGCAATGGCCGCTCTGGCAACGATCGCCGTGCTGTCGGGTTGCCAGCGGACCATCGACGGGGCCGCTGCCTGGACCGGTGGTTCCGCGCAGTCCGCGACCGGGTCCCATCACCCCACAAGGGGCAGCCGCGCACCTGCTCCCGGGATCGAGACGACGTTGCCCGAGCACATTCCGCCCAATGCATTCGTCTGCTTCCCGGGGCCGCCCGGGATCGGCATCGGCACCGTCGCTCAGGTGTCCGATCCGGCCGCGCCGAGGATCACGCTGCCGGTCCCAGAAGCATGGGCCAGTGAGCCTGGGCAAAGAGATGTGGCGTTGACCCTCAGCGGGCCTGACGGCATGACCGGCACGGTGACCATCACCGTGACGGCGCGCGACCCGGCGTCGGCCTTCACCGATTACGTTGCCACACTGGCGCGTTCGAAGCCGGACTTCCAGGTCGACACACTGGGCGTCAAGTTCTGCGGGTACAGCAGCCAAAAGCTCACCGGAACATTCCTCGGACCCCAGGGCACGTGTGAGTTCGCCGACCGCATCACCCACATCTGGACCAACACGAGTCAATATCTGGTCGCCATTCACCTGGAAGGGCCCCAGGATGCTGCGGGGTTCGGTGCCGCGAAAGCCGCGCTGATGCAAGACTTCGCCGTCGTCATACCCTGAACTCATGCCCACCGAGCTCGTCGACCTGCCAGCGGGGTCATTCCGGATGGGATCGACGAGCTTCTATCCCGAGGAAGCGCCGATTCACACCGTGAGCGTCGACGCTTTCGCGATCGAGCGGCATCCGGTGACCAACGCTCAATTCGCCGAGTTCATCAGCGCCACAGGGTATGTGACGGTAGCCGAGCAGCCCATCGACCCGGCGCTCTACCCGGGTGCCGATCCGGCCGAACTGCAGCCTGGCGCAATGGTTTTCCGCCCCACGCCGGGTCCGGTCGACTTGCGGGACTGGCGGCAATGGTGGACCTGGGTGCCGGGTGCCAGCTGGCGGCATCCATTCGGGCCGGACAGCGACGTCGCCGACCGGCCCGATCATCCGGTGGTGCAAGTGGCGTATCCCGACGCCGCGGCGTACGCGCGCTGGGCCGGCCGACGGTTGCCGTCCGAAGCCGAATGGGAATACGCCGCGCGCGGCGGGGCCGGCACCACCTACGCGTGGGGCGACGACGAGAAACCCGATGGCAACCCGATGGCCAACACCTGGCAGGGCAGTTTTCCCTATCGCAACGACGGGGCACTCGGCTGGGTCGGCACCTCACCGGTGGCCGGATTTCCCCCGAACGGGTTCGGTCTCTTCGACATGATCGGCAACGTCTGGGAATGGACGGCCACCGAATTCTCGGCCCACCACCGGCTGGACGCGCCACCCAAATCCTGTTGTGCGCCAACGGGACCCGCCGACCTGACCATCGCACAGACACTCAAGGGTGGCTCGCACCTGTGCGCCCCCGAGTACTGCCACCGGTATCGGCCGTCGGCGCGCTCGCCGCAGTCGCAGGACACCGCGACCACCCACATCGGGTTCCGGTGTGTCCGCGATCCGTCCGCCGAATCAGCTGATGGCGTCGGCCGCGCCTGAGACCTTCGCCTGGAAGTCGGGCGGCAGCGGGATGTAGCCGTTCTTGTCCAGGTCGATCTGGCCGGGCCCGAGCGTGGCCTGCAGAGCGGCTTTGACCGCCATACCGGTCTGCGGGTCGGGGTATTTGGAGCAGACGATCTCGTAGGTCGCCATCACGATCGGATAGACGTCGTCCTGGGTCGGGTTGTAGAACGACGAGAGATCGAGCACGAGGTCGTTGCCCTTGCCGACGATCTTGGCCCCGGCGATGGTCTTGCCGACGGAGTCGGTGCCGATGCGCACCGGCCGCCTCGTCTTGCGACTGGCCGGGGTCTTGATCTCCGCGGCGAACAGCCCTTCCTCCATCGCGAAGGACAACTCGTTGTAGGTGATCGCACCCTCGGTGTTCTTCACCATCGACGAGGTGCCGTCGTTGCCCTTGGCGCCGATTCCGACGCCGCCCTTGAACGCCTTGCCGGTGCCCTGGGTCCACACCCCACCGGCAGCGGCCTGCAGATAGGCCTGGAAGTTGGCCGTGCTGCCGGAGTTGTCGCTGCGGTGGACGACGTGGATCTCTTCGGGCGGCATCGACGTGTTGAGCGCCGTGATCGACGGGTCGTCCCAACGGGTGATGCTGCCGTTGAAGATCCCGGCCAGC
>DASXJI010000175.1:0-1849 GCA_036497495.1 Mycobacterium sp. | reverse complement strand
TGGACTGTCGCCGCACCCGAAGTAAAGCCCGCCGCGTTCACCACGCCGCTCACCACCACGAACGCTGCCGCCGCCCCAGCGGCGGAAGCCGGCGCGGCAAATACGGTCAACCAGATGGGAATTGGCGGAATGGCCGGGCAGGCGATGGCTGGGCCACCGACTGCCGGCGACACCCAGGAAAGCGGCAAGCCGGTGACCCACGCGCGTCTGACGCCCCGCGTTACCGGCGCGGCGAGTGACGGCGAACCCGAAGCGACGCCCGCACCCCGCACAGTCGTCACCGGAGTCGCCGCCGCAATACGGGATATTGCCAAGCAGCGCGACCGCGGATATCTGAGCGAGGAAGAGTACAGGGCGCAAAAGAAGCGTCTGCTCGAAATCTCCTCCGGGCACCGCCCGCTGGCTTAACGGTTCAGGCGATCGACAGCGCGATGCCGTCCAAGATGTCGTGCTCGCTGACCGTCAACGCGTCGATGCCGGCCCGATCGCGCAGCGCGATTGCCAGTTCCTCGATGACGATGGCGCCGCCACCGATGACGTCGACCCGCCCCTCATGCATGAGCCCCAACGCGGCTCGCTGTGCTCGCGGCATGCCGATCAGCCCGTCGCAAACCGTGAGCAGCCGGTCTACGCCGACGCTCGAAAGATGAATGGCCGCAGAGTCATAGACGGTCATGTCCTGTGCGAGTGCGGCGACCGTCGTCATTGTGCCGGCCAGCCCGATCCAGGTGCGGGCCTGTTCCACCGGAACGACGCGCAGCGCCTCACCGAGCCGTTCGCGAACCACCTCGCGCGCGGCAGCGACCTCGGCGGCCGTCGGCGGATCCGAATGCAAGCAGCGCTCGGTCAGCCGTACGCAGCCGATGTCGGCCGAATAACTCGCCACCACCGTGTCGGTGCCCAGTACGACTTCCGTCGAGCCGCCGCCCAGATCGACAACCACGAAAGGCCCTGCAGCGTGGTCTAATTCGTTGACCGCGCCACGGAAAGACAACTCGGCCTCTTGCGCGCCGGTGATCACCTCGGCGATGGCACCGTCCACCACCGCGCCGAGCACCTCGGCCGTCATCGCGAAGAAGATGTCGCGGTTGACGGCGTCACGGGTGGCCGACGTCGCGACCATGCGGATCCGCTCAACGCCGTGGCTTGTGCACAGCGCGGCGTAGTCGACAAGCGCAGACCGGGTGCGCTGCAACGCCTCCGGCGCGAAGGCACCGGTGGCGTCGACGCCCTGGCCGAGTCGCACGATCCGCATCTCGCGATGCACGTCGCGCAGCTGCCCGTCCAGCGCGTCGGCGATCAGCAGCCGAATCGAGTTGGTGCCGCAGTCAATTGCGGCGAGACGGGTCACGTCCAGTCCCCCGGCGCCAAGATCCCGGCCATCGACGGCTCGACGGCAAGAACCGCCAGCGCCTCGTCGCCGAACGGGTTGACTCCCCGGCCCTTGGCCAGCGAATGCGCGATCACCACGTGCAGGCACTTGACCCGCCCCGGCATGCCGCCACCGGAAAAGGTGGTCCCCAGCGGCTCGATGGCATCCCGCTCGGCCAGGTAGGACTCGTGGGCCCGCCGATAGGCGCCGGCCAGCTCGGGGTCGGACTGCAGCCGCCGTGTCATGTCGCGCATCATTCCGGTTGTCTCCAGCCCGCTCGCCGCCGCGGTCAGAGCCGGATGCGTCAGGTAATACAACGTCGGAAAGGGTGTTCCGTCAGGCAGTTTCGGCGCTGTCTTCACCACGCCCGGCTCGCCGTTGGGACACCGGTAGGCGATGTCGAGCACTCCACGCGGTTCACGGCCGAGCTGGCGGGCGACCACATCGAGGTCGCCGGGATCAACCACCGGGCGGCGA
>DASXJI010000174.1:0-10432 GCA_036497495.1 Mycobacterium sp. | reverse complement strand
CGTAGCGCGAGTAGCGCGTGACGGGCCGCTTGCCCCGGCGACGGCTGAGTAGAGCTGTGGGACGGTTGATTCATAGGTGCGTGACCTGCCTTTCGATGTCATCGAGTGCGCGGCTGAGTTGGATCAAGTCGGCATCGGTGGCCGGCGGCGGACCAAACAGAACGTGCCGCAGCGATTCCGGGTCCGCTCTGCCGTGTTGAGCAATCGCGTGTATTACCGCCGGTGGTGGAGTGTCCACTCCCAGACCGAGCCGGGGAAGCATGCGCTGTAGTGCCGCACTGCGCAGTGCTTGCGCGGCCCGGTCTCGCGCTCGCCGCGATCGGTACAGCCGACCGCGGCCTTCGACCGTCTCCGACGCGCGTACGACTACGGGCAGCTCTTCGGCGACCAGCGGCCCGATCCGTCGGCCCTTCCATAGTGCGATCAGCGCCACCGCCAGCCACAGCTGTACGACCATCCAGACCACGTTGTCGGGAATCAGGTCGAAAATCGTTCCCTTGCCAGATGATCCACCTTCGATATGCTGCGGTGCGTACCACACCAGACGGGGATGCTGGCCGGCGAGGTTCATCGCCAGAGCGGCGTTGCCTGCCCGCAACAGACTTCCGTTGGTCAAGAAGTCGGTGCTGCCGACCACCGTGACCGTGCGGTCGCCGTCGCGATAACGGACCAGCGCTCCGCCATAGCAGCTACTCACCGTTTTATCGCCGACGGCGCGGAACGTGTTCGATGGCCCGAAGTCCACCGCTCCTGCCTGATCCGCTTCTCGCAGAGCGCAATCCGGTTTGGTGTCCGAGGTACTGGCTCCGCCGCTACGGATACCAGGCGAGAGCACTGCGCGGGCATGCGAGGTCGGTTCGACCAGCAACAGATCGTCGGGCGCGTCGGCCAGCCTTCTCAGTAACGCCTCGGTGGAGACGCGCTGCGTCTGCGCGAACAACAGCAGCGTTCCGGGGCGTGCCGCTTTCGCGGCGTCGTCCACGCTGTTGGCCACCACGACCGTGACGCCGTGATCCCGCAGCAGCGCTACCAGCGCGTGCGCGCCTTCGGGGCCCGTGGACTCGGGATCCATCTGCCCACCCGGCCGCGGCGCGGTCAGGTACGTGCCGATTGCGGCCACGGCGCAGATCGCGACCAGCGCGGGTAACACCCAGCGCCACGATCGACGCTGTATCGGGCGTGGTAGCTGTGCGACCGTCACCGGACTCGGTCCCACGAGTCGGCCGGGCGTTGCCCGGCGGGCCCGGGTCGGGTTGCTGCCGGACCGAATCGGAGATGGTCGTCGAGATCGACGATCATCTGGTAAGCGGCCGGCGTGCCCGGTCTTTCGCCATAGGTGACGTCGTTGAATGCGGTTGCCGACTGCGAAAATTCGGCGGCCAGCGCCGGTATGCGTTCGGCGGCGTCCTCGGCCAGTTCATTGGCGGTGCGACCGGGAGCCGGGTCCAGCGTCCCGCTCTCCTCGAGAGCGCGAGCAACCGCGCGCAGCCGATGCCGAATCGCGGCGGTCCAATTTTCCTCGGCCGCAAACTGTTCGGCGATAGCGCGGTGCCGAGCGGCCGTGAGCTGGCCGGCGTCAAACACTTGATAGTCGCCACCGCGGCGGGTGCGGATGGTCCGTTGTGCGATGCGGATGGCCACCACTATCGCGACGACCAGCAGAGTGAGCAGCACGCTGACGGTGAACCACCCGCCGGGCAGCGACGAGCCTTTCTCAATCAGGCGGTACAGCAGCTCGTGAATCCACTCGTGGACCCGCTGCGCCACCGAGCCTTTGGGGTAGATCGGCTTGTCGAGTTCACGCTGGGCGGCCGCGTGCGCGGGGTCGCGGCCGATGTCGATACCGGGCATCCTCGAATGGTCCCTATACCGGCCGCGACAGCCAGAGGTAGTCGCTCGACCCGATTGTCGCGGGACCTCCGGCGGCGCCGATCTGCAGCACCAGATCGAATGCTTCGCTGCGGATCCGGCGGTCTGCGTAGAGCAGGACATCCACGCCTGCGCTGAACGGGGCGGTGATGATTCGGCCGATCGCCGATCCGACGGCCCCCACCGTCAGGCCGAGCAGCACCGGGACGTTGGGTCGGTCGAGCAGACTACCCACGAACTCGAACGGTACGGCGATGGCGCCCGCAATCAAGGTGACCACCAACCAGGTCAACACCCGAATACTGAGTACTCGCCAAAAGCTGTTGCGTACCAA
Source organism: Mycobacterium sp. (assembly GCA_036497495.1). Lineage (GTDB taxonomy): Bacteria > Actinomycetota > Actinomycetes > Mycobacteriales > Mycobacteriaceae > Mycobacterium. The sequence goes on along the minus strand of DASXJI010000174.1, from coordinate 8,229 downwards.
CGTGAACGACCGCCTGATCGCAGCGGTCACCGGCAGCCGCTCCAGCACGGTCAGCACCGGCGCGAACGACAGCGCCGTGTACAGGTAGATCAGCGCCGCGATCGACATCAGCACCAGCGGAAAGCCGAGGATGATCGTGGCGGCCGTGTTGCCGGCGGCGGCGATGGCCCCGACGATCACGCCCACCGCGCCGCAGAGCAGTATCAACCCGGCGGCCTCCAGTGCCACCAGCCCGGTCAATGCGGGCAGCCGTCCCCGAATCCTGGCCCACGTTGCCCCTGCGCCGATTGTCGAGCCGAACACCGCGCGGCCGACGATGACCGCGAGCATGCCGGTCAGCAGGGTGCCGGATAACCACCCGACCACCCCGCTGAGACCTCCCGCGAGTGCCCAGGCTCCGACGTCGCCCCCGGTGAGTTCGTCGGGCGGGGCGGTCCTCAGTCGGCTGGCCGCGGCCAGGGGTCCGAGGGCGACGGCGAGGGTCAAGAGTTGCGTGATCACGACGACGACAGCCGTCAGTCCCAACGTGACTCTGGCGTTGGCACGGATGTAGACGGCCGCGCCGTTGTAGATGTCGCTCAGGCTCAACGGCCGCAACGGGATGATCCCCGGCGCCCACGCCCGGCGGACCTGCGGCCGCGGTACGCCGTAACCGGGCGGCGGGTAGCCGGCCGCGGGCTGCCAGCCGTGGTCCGGCTGCTGGTAGCCAGGCGGCGGGTGGCCAGGCTGCGGTGGATAGCCGGGCGCGGGTTGCCAGTGGTAGCCCGGCGGCGGGTAGCTCATTGGTGGATAGCCCGGCGGTGGGTATGCGGCGGGAGGATAGCCGGTCGGCGGGTAACCGCTATACGGGTAATCGGGCGGCGGCGCGCTCACCTGTTGGAGCCGCCGTCAAGGTCGATCATCAAGCGTCGCTCCTCAGCATCGGTTCGCTCTGCATTGTCGCCGACGCGCATGGTTCCCATACTGTCGACCACCCGGGCATTTCTCAACGTGCCGCGGTGTTTGCGGGCCTCGGCGTCCGATGGTGGCGCTGCGCGTAGCGTCTCGGTCATGGCGGAACTCAAGACGCGGTTGCGGGCCGATCTGACCGATGCGATGAAGGCCAAGGACAAGCTGCGCACCGCGACGCTGCGGATGCTGCTGGCCGCGATCCAGACCGAGGAGGTTTCCGGCAAGGAGGCCCGGGAGCTCTCGGACGACGAGGTGCTGAAGGTACTGGCCAAGGAGGCCCGCAAGCGCGGCGAGGCAGCGGAGATCTACACCCAGAACGGCCGGGGCGAGCTCGCGGCCAACGAGCACGCCGAAGCCCGGGTCATCGACGAGTATCTACCCACCCCGCTGACCGACGCCGAGTTGGCCGACGTCGCTGACACCGCACTGGCACAGGTCGCTGAGGAGTTGGGCGAGCGGCCGGGCACGAAGCAAATGGGCATGGTGATGAAGGCGGCCACTGCGCTGGCGGCCGGCAAGGCCGACGGGGCGCGGCTGTCGAAAGCGGTCAAAGACCGTCTCTAGCGCCCGGCGGGTCGTTTGCCTCGGCGGCGCGCGGGTACCCGAATCGTATGACACGGTTTGGCTATACCTTGATGACAGAGCAGAACGGCCCTAAAGACCTTGTCCAGTACGCGACATCGGCTGAACAGCGAGGTTTTGACTTCGAGGTCACCAGTGATCACTTTTCACCCTGGCTGGCATCGCAAGGACACGCGCCCAATGCGTGGGCGGTGCTGGGCGCGGTAGCGCAGGCTACCGACCGCGTCGATCTCTATACCTACGTGACGTGCCCGACGATGCGCTATCACCCGGCGGTCGTCGCGCAGCAAGCCGCGACCGTCCAGATTCTCGCCGACGGCCGGTTCACCCTGGGTCTGGGCAGCGGCGAAAACCTCAACGAGCACGTGGTCGGCAAAGGCTGGCCGGCGATCACCCAGCGCCAGGACATGCTGCGCGAGGCGATCGAGATCATTCGAGCGCTGTTCGGTGGCGATCTGGTCGACTGGCGAGGCGACTACTACCAAGTGAATTCCGCCAGACTGTGGGATCTGCCCGATATCCCGGTCGGCATCGGCGTCGCGATGGGAGGAAAGAGGGCAATCGACAAGCTCGGCGTTCTCGCCGACCATCTGATCGCGGTGGAACCCGACGGGGACCTCGTGCACGAGTGGCATTCCGCGCGCCAGGCCAACGGGCTGGCCGGCGGCGGCCGGGTCGTTGGTCAGATCCCGATTTGTTGGGACCCTGACCGGGATGCGGCCGTTCAACGCGCGCACGACCAATTCCGTTGGTTCGGTGGCGGATGGAAAGTGAATGCCGATCTACCCACCCCGGCCGGTTTTGCGGGTGCGACGCAGTTCGTTCGCCCTCAGGACGTTGCCGACAGCATTCCGTGCGGCCCGGATCTGGACGCGATCGTCGACGCGGTCCGCCCGTACTGGAAAGCGGGCTTTACCGACATCGCGCTCGTGCAGATCGGCGGCGACGCTCAAGAAGAATTCCTCAAGGAAGCCGCCGAGCCGCTGTTGGCGGCGCTTCGGTCGGAAGCAGGCCGCTAGATGTCGAACACGTTGCAAGGCAAGAAGGTAGCGATCTTGGCTGCCGACGGTGTGGAGAAGGTCGAGCTCGAACAGCCGCGCTCGGTGCTGAGTGAGAACGGCGCCCAGGTTCAGCTGCTGTCGCTGAAAACCGATGACATACAAGCACGCAACCACGATTTAGAGCCGGCCGGAACATTCCGAGTCGATCGGGCGGTATCGCAGGTATCCATCGACGAGTTCGACGCTCTGGTTCTACCCGGGGGCACGGTGAATCCGGACAAGCTTCGACTGGATGATACGGCAGTGTCCTTCGTGCGGGACTTCGTGAATTCCGGTAAGCCCGTCGCCGCCATCTGCCATGGGCCCTGGACCCTTGTGGAAGCGGGTGTGGTGGCGGGGCGAACGGTGACTTCGTATCCGAGCATCCGCACCGACTTGCGAAATGCCGGCGGCAAAGTCGTCGACGAGGAGGTAGTGGTCGATCGGAATCTGATCACCAGCCGGTCGCCGTCCGATCTCCCGGCGTTCTGCGCCGCCATCGTCAAGCAGCTCGAGCACGCTCCGGCGCCCAGCTGAACACTTTGCGGGCGAATCCGGTTTCGAGACCGCGGATTGTGGGCATTTGTCACCGCAAGCCGTGATCATCATGGCCGTTACGATCTCGAAAGGCCGAAGTGACCATCGCTTATCCAGCATCGAGCAATTCGCTCGATATCAATGGTGTCTACCCCCCGCAACATGACTCGCAGTTGCTGATCGACTGCTTGGAGAAAGCCGAATTAGCGCTGGGGCGGCGGGTATTGGACTTCTGTACGGGAAGCGGCGTCGTTGCGATCGCCGCGGCCGAACTCGGCGCCGCCAGCGTGCTCGCGTTGGACATCTGCCCACGCGCGGTGTGCTGTTCGCAGGGCAATGCCGTGTATGTGGGTGTCGACATCGAGGTTCGTGAAGGGTCCTGTTCCAGCGCTTTGGATTACGCGCCGTTCGACCTCATCGTGTCGAACCCGCCCTACGTGCCCACACCACCGGCCGGCGACACCGAGGTCATCCCGATCACCGCGGGTCCCGCGCGGGCCTGGGACGCCGGAGTCGACGGACGGATGGTCCTGGATCCGTTATGTGAGTCGGCGGCCGGGCTGTTGGACGCCGGAGGTGCGATGTTGGTGGTGCAGTCCGCGCTTTCCGGAGTCGAGAAGTCACTGAACTCGTTGCGGTCAACTGGATTGCAAGCCGAAGTGATTGCTTCCCAGGTGATTCCATTCGGTCCGGTACTCTCGGCACGGGCCGGTTGGCTGACCGTCACCGGCCAGATCAAGCGGGGATGCCGGACGGAGGAACTAGTGGTGATCCGGGCGGACAAGCCGTGACCGAGCGGACACGGGTGCAGGTGATACCGAACGGGCCTGTGTTGGTACCCGGGCCGGTCCGGATCGAGACACCGGGCGGCGACGTCGTCGAGTCCGACCGATTCTTGGTCGCTGTGTGCACGTGTCGCCGGAGTAAGAACTACCCGATGTGCGACACCAGCCATCGACGTTGCCGGACTGTAGCGCAGGCGAATTCAGCCAAGCGGCCGTAAGAGGGACGTCTCGTCGGCCTTCCATGCCGTCATGATGACATCGGCCAGCCTGTCCTCGACAGCAGCATGCGCGCGAATCCCGAAGATCACGTCGCGGTCCAGATGCGGTTCTCGTGCAACGAGATCGCCGACCACGTCGTTGCGCACCACCTGCTCGTGCACCGCGTCGGCTTCGACGTGTTCGCGATAGAACGCAATGCATTCCGGCGGAGCGTTCAGCCGTTGCAGCGCTTCCACCAACCGGCGTGACCCTGGCGACGAGGTGATCTCCGTCGAGGCGAAATGTCCGATGGCAGCTCCGCGGAACTGGCGATGTAAGCCGAACAGCGACATCAGATTCACGACTGCCAACGACTCGGCCGGAACCTTTTCCAGGTATGCCAGGTACGCGGCATCCAGTTCGGCCGCGGTCAGCAGGTCTGCGAACAGTTGCTGATGGAGTCTGGCGCCATGCCCTGCTCCGTATTCGTCGAATTCGACTGCAACGAAAGACGCTTTGGCCTGACCACTCAGACGTGGGATCGCCCAGGCGTGCGGGTCCCCCTCCTTGAGGTGATACAGCGATCGATGCACGAAGTATTCGCGCATCTGCTGCCACGTCCCGTTGTCGCGCAGCCAATATGAAGGGCCGGTCCCGCCTGCGGATTCGATTGACAGGTCGCTCATTTCGGCATCGGCGGTGCGGCCAGGTTCGATCGTGCCCACATCACGACGCACCCCCGCCAGAAATACGCGCTCCAATTGTCCACGCAGATGCAGTAATCCGGGATTCCATTCCCAGCTCGGGTCGACACCGGCGAATCCGCGGTAATGAAGCTCGTAACACATGTACAGCGCCAGTTGCAGATCCAGGCCGTACGGATCCGGGTCGCCGACCGATGCGATGATGCGGGTCAGCTGATCATGGGGCGCGGGCTCGGTGAGGTTGCGCCGCACGGCCAGCGATAGCGGCCCGTGGGCAGCCGGCAGCGGAGGTTCGACCGTTGCCTGTAGGTGAGTCACGGGGGATGTGTACCCGCGGGTCGGCACTCGTCAAACGGGCCAGTCGCACCCGGTCAGCTCGACAGACACGTCCCACAGCTGACGGGCCATCGCGGCGTCACGCGCCTTGGCCCGCGGCGTGGTCACTTTCGGCTTGCCCCATTGATTGAACCGCGGCGCAAGATAGCTGCCGCTGGGCAGATCGGTGGTCACCGCCTGAATGGTCGACCGCGCGCCAGTCGCCGCGCTGTGGGCTGGGAAGCCGCGGAGGGTGTGGTCGCGAATCCACGGCACCACGCCGGTGGCGTCCCGGGTGATGTCGGTATTCGTCGCTCCCGGATCGGTCATATAGGCCCGCACGCCGCGCCTTGTCAGCTCGTGATTGAACAGCATGACCGCCAGCTTGGACTCCCCGTAAGCCGACCATTTCGAGTACCTGCGGCGGTCCCAGTTCAAATCGTCGAGGTGTAGGCGGCTCAGGGCATAGGCCGAGCTGACCACCGAGATCACCCGATCCTTGATCCTGTCGCCGAGCAAGCACGTCAACGCAAAGTGTCCGAGGTGGTTTGTGCCCATATGGGCCTCGAATCCGTCCGAGGTGCGGGTAAGCGGCAGGCCGAGCACACCGGCGTTGTTGACCAGCACGTCGACGCCATCCACCGAGTCGGCGAACTTGCGCACGCTGGTCAGATCGGCCAGGTCGAGGTGGGCGATCGTGACGTCGCCGCTCATGGTGGCGGCGGCCCGCTCGGCTTTCGGGAGGGTGCGGCAGGCGATGACGACGCTGTGACCGGCGGCCGCGAGTGTGCCTGCGGTCGCCGCGCCGACGCCACTATTGCCGCCCGTGACGATGACCTTCACCCGGCGATCATCCAGTGTTTCCGGCAGTCGCGCAGTTGATTTGGGTGAAGCGATCGATGTTGAACACGCACTCTGTGCGACTTTTGCACACGTTCGGCGACTCCTTCGCCGAACCGGCAGGAATTGCGGCCTGAGGCAGGGTGAAGGGCGGGCAAATCCGCCCATTTCACGGTCGGCTTTGTTCGGGTAAAGCGTGCGTGCCGGGGGCGTGTGGCTACCTTCCCGCAGCTCAGGGGGTGGCGGCCAGATGGCGACTTTCCCGGGACAACCAGGTCTTGGCAAAGAGAAGCTTGTGCTCCGGCGAATATTTCGCTATTCCGGCTGCTTCAAGATCACCAGGGAGGTACTCTCGCGAGATTCGGAATTGTTGTATGTGAATGCAATAACCATAGGGGGGCTCCTGTGATGGAACATCGTCGCCTTTTAATGGCATTGGGCGCGGCGGCCGGCGGCATCGCCGCTACCGCGTTGATCCCGCTGGCGCTGGCGCACGCCGATGACGGCCTTACCTTGGTGCCCGCTGGCCCAGAAGTGCCCTACACGGCACTCGGCGTCGACGGGTATGTGGGGTTCCAGCCGTTTTTCACCGAGTGGCAGCAGTACCAGCCGACCAATGTGGAAATAGGTGGTACGACCGTCGGCAGTTATGACGTGTTCGAGTCTGACTATGCATCGCCGTGGACTGATGAGTCGGTCTACAACTTCGGCGCAGCCACTAGTGGTGGTACCGACCCCGGTGGCCTGGCCGGTGCGACGGTGACCGATTCCGCGTTCTACCCCAGCTTCAACGCCGCCACCGAGCAGGAGCCGCCGGCCGACGTCACCGCCGCGCTCTATGACCTGCACGTGACGTTCGGCAACGGCGAAGTGGACAATCTCCTCACCACGGCCTTGGGTACCTACTATTCCGTGGATGACCCAGGGGTTGGCTCAGCTCTCTGGTTTGAAGCCCCCGGGTCTACCGACGCTTCCCTGATGTGGAGTGGATTGGCTGACACGTCAGCGGCGCTGGCGGCCGTTGAGAATCTGTCTAGCCTGTTGCCGCCCGATGTGTGGTACCCCGGCATCTGAAGTGGCCGGGCAGCGCTGATACCGCAATGAAAATCGTGGTGATTGGCGGCACAGGCGTCCTGGGCTCGAAAGAGGTCGGGACGCTGCGGGATCGAGGCCACGATGTGGTCGTTGCGTCGCGTTCCGCCGCCGTGATCCACGCTTATCCCGTCCCTGAAAGCTAATGCAGTCGGATAGCTGACACACGAGCGAATTTCCGAGTCGGAGGCCTGGGGTGTTACGCCACTTTCAGCAGGATCTTGCCGCCCCGGAGGAGATGCTGCACCGCGTCCTGGATATGTGCAAGGGGGTACACACCCGCCACCGGGACCACGAGGGTGCCCTCGGCCACCAGCGGTGCCACCTCACGGATGACGGGCACCACCTTGTCGCGGTAGTCGAAGTCGCCGACAAAGAATCCGCGGACGGTGAGATGCTTACCGACCAGTGTCGAGGTGTCGACCCACATGGGTTCGTCCCTGGCCCAGGAATAGCTGACCAACCATCCACCGTCGGACAGCAATTCGAGCAGCCGCGCCACCCCGGGACCACCAACGGCTTCCACGGCCAGCGCCACTCGCGCGTCGCCGATCACTGCTCGAACATCTCCGACCGCATCGGGGTCGTCGACGTGGACCACGTCGGCCCCGGCTGCTGTGAGCTCGGCGAGCGTTGCCTCGTCACGGACCAGGTTGATCGTCTTCAGTCCACGAAGTTTGGCTAGCGCGATCAACGACCGGCCCACACCGGAGTTCGCGGCGTTCTGAACCACCCAGTCACCGGGCTGCAGGGGGGCGCATTCACTGAGCATCAACCCTGCCGACGGGGGGTTGCTGCCCAGCATCGAGTACTGCTCGATGTTGCCGCCGGCGGGGAGTGCGAACAGGCTGTCGGCGGGCACGACGAGCCGCTCGCGCCACGCACCGGCATACAGAGGTAGCACGACCAGATCGCCGACTTGAAGTCCATCGACCTCGGCTCCAGTGGCAAGCACCCGGGCGACCCCCTCTGCGCCTGGTATGTGGGGCAGGGGTGGTCGCGCCAACATGCCGCTGACAACCAGTAGGTCGTGTTTGTTCAACGGCGAGATCTCAACGCTCAATAGAACCTCATGCGGACCCGGTGGCGGCGGCTCCTCGATGTCGACGACGCGAAGCACCTGCGCGGGGTCGCCGAACTGTTCAATCTGGATGGCGCGCATATTGATTCCTCTCCATGCTGGCG
>DASXJI010000173.1:0-2115 GCA_036497495.1 Mycobacterium sp. | reverse complement strand
GGAGCGCATGCGTCCGCAGGAGTTGTTCGAAACCTTCGCCGACATGGAACTGTCGTGGGGCCCGAACTGGTCCGGATCGCTGAAGTCGCTGTGGCTCGGCGAGGGTGAGGCGATCGGTGACATCTCGGTCGGTGATGAACTCTCCGAACAGCTGGGCACCGAGCCGATGCACCCGGTCCTGATGGACCTGTGCACTGGCGTGGCGTTCCCGGCCTTTCCCGCTCTGCTTGCGGCCGAACAGGGCGTCAACGACCTGTTCCTGCCACTGCGCTACGGACAAGTGGCGCTGCGGGAGAAGATGCCCCGCCGGTTCTACTGCCGCGCCAAGTGGCATCCGAGTGAGCTCAACGCCGAGACTCAGGTGTTCGACCTCGACTTCGTCGACCGGGACGGCCGCCACTTGGGTGGGATCCGGGAGTTCACCGTCAAGCGTGCGCCCCGGGAGGCGTTGCTGCGCGGGCTTGGCGGCGACGTCACCCGGCTGCTGTACAGCCTCGGCTGGCACGAGGTGCCTTTGGTGCCGAGCGAGGAAGCCGAAACCCCTAGCGGCACATGGCTCGTCGCCGGATTCAGCGAACTGGCGGCTGCGCTGCCGGGTTGCATCCCGTTCGACCGGGCGGCCGACTCCGACCTGCTGGGCCAGGTGCTGGCCCAGGCGCACGAGCGTGGAATGCCGTACGCCGGCATCGTCTGGCGCAGTTCCGGACCGAAGACGCAGGAGTCGACCGCAGAGCAGATCATCCGGCTGGAGGGCGAGATCGAGAATCTGCTCAGCGCGGTGCACACCGCTCAGGCCGACAACTCGGTGAAACTGCCCGGCGGCCTGTGGATCGTCACCGAACGGGCGGTGGCGACCGAATCCGGTGAGCCGGTCGATCCGGTGCAGGCCGCGCTGTGGGGGCTCGGGCGCACCGTCGGAAACGAGGAGCCCGGACTGCGCAGCAAGCTGATCGATGTCGACGGTTCGCCGGAGGCCGTGAAACTGCTGACCGGTATGCTCGCCGCGCCGGTAGCAGAGCCGGAACTTGCACTGCGCCAAGGCAAAGCGCTGGCTTCCCGGTTATTGCAGTGGTCGCGCAGCGGCCACCTCACGGTGCCGCGCGCCGACGATTACGCCCTGCTTCCCACCGAACGCGGCGCGATCGACAACCTGCGTCTGACCGAGAAGGAAGTGTCGGCGCCGGACGAGGGCTACGTGCAGGTGCGGGTTGAGGCCGCGGGCCTGAACTTCCGCGATGTGCTCAACGTGTTGGGCCTCTACCCGGGTGACCCGGGGCCGGTCGGTGGCGACTTCGCCGGCATCGTCACCCAATTGGGGGAGGGCGTGATCGGAGTCGAGATCGGTCAGCGGGTCTACGGCTCCATGCAGGGTGCGTTCGCCAGCCGGTTCAACGTGCCGGCGCAGTTCCTGGCGCCGATCCCGGACGGAGTGAGTGCGGTTGAGGCGGCGACCATTCCGGCCGCGGCGCTCACGGTTCGACTCTCGTTCGACTGGGCGAAGCTGAATCCGGGCGATAAGGTGCTGATCCACGCCGCCAGTGGTGGTGTCGGACTGGCCGCCATCCAGATGGCGCAACGACACGGTGCAGAGGTGTACGCGACGGCGAGCACCTTCAAGCGGGCGACGCTGCGCAAGCTCGGTGTGAAGCATGTATACGATTCGCGTACAACCGATTTCGCCGACCAGATTCTCGCGGACACCGACGGTGTCGGTGTCGACGTGGTGCTCAACAGCCTGACCAGCGAAGGGTTCGTCGAGGCGACCGTGCGGGCCACCGCCAAAAACGGCCGTTTCGCCGAGATCGCCAAGCGCGACATCTGGACTCCCGAGCAGATGGCCGAGGTCCGGCCCGACATCGCCTACGAGATCGTCGCGTTGGACACGGTGATGTTCACCGAGCCTGACCGCATTCGTACCTTGCTCAGTGAGGTGTCGGAAGGGTTGGCCAAGGGGGAGTGGACGCCACTGCCCGCCGAGATCTACCCGCTGACCGAGGCCCGGACGGCGTTCCGCCGTATGCAGCAGGCACGCCACATCGGAAAGATCGTCTGCCAGATGCCGACTCCGCTGCAGCCGCGCGGTGATCGCAGCTACCTGATCACCGGTGGTCTCGG
>DASXJI010000172.1:0-3550 GCA_036497495.1 Mycobacterium sp. | reverse complement strand
TACGATCGGCTCGCCGAACGGGCCGCCAACCACGGGCCCGCGGCACCTGAGTGAAATCTGAGGGTGGCGCAACAGTTTAGCGAAGACACCTTGCAGCAATATTTCTTCGCCGTAGGCTCGTCACTGATGAGGAAGTCAGCGCAGCGAGGCGCGCAGGACCAACGGAACGCAGTCACGCGTGCCGCCGACACCGATCGCATTCAGGTAGCCCAGCTGCTCACCGAAGCCGCCGCTCAGGGCCAACTGCAGATGAGCGACTACGAAAACCGCCTGACCAAGGCGTACGCGGCAAAGACCTACGAAGAACTGGATCGCCTGCGGTCTGACCTGCTCGGGTCGTCGGTGAACCCCCAACGCGGCGGCGCCACCAAACCGGCGCCGTCGATGCTGCTGCTGGCCATCATGAGCGCGTTCGAGCGTCGCGGCCGCTGGAACGTGCCCAAGAAGCTGACGACGTTCGCACTGTGGGGTGGCGGCGTGATCGACCTGCGCTACGCCGACTTCACCTCCACCGACGTCGAGATCCACGCCACCTCGATCATGGGCGCCCAGACCATCCTGCTGCCGCCCGAAGTCAACGTCGAGATCAAGGGGCACGGCGTGATGGGTGGGTTCGACCACAACGTCACGGGCGAAGGCACGCCCGGGGCGCCGACCGTGCGGATTCGCGGCTTCTCCCTGTGGGGCGGCGTCGGTATCCGGCGAAAGAACCGCAAGGCCCAGCACTAGCCCATTGCACTATCGCCGGCGGCTGCGCAGGTAGTCGCCGACCACCGCCGCACCCAGCCCGTCGAGATCGGGATCGACAACTCGGCCCTCGACACGACGCGCAACCTGGTCGATGAAACGGGCCAGCCCTGGGTCGCTGCCCAGCCGGAAGATCGTCACCTGCGCGCCCAACCGGGCCATCTCGTCGAAGCCGCGCACGGTGTTGGCGATGGTCCGCGGATGCGGGGGGTAGTCAAAAAACACAGCAGACCCCCGGCCGTCGCCGGTGTCCTCCAGGTGCGCAGTCGGCTCGCCGTCGGTGACCACCAGCAGGACGGGCTGCGCGTTGGGATGGCGGCGCAGATGCCGCCCGGCCAAAGCCAGTGCGTGATGCAGGTTGGTGCCCTGCTCGTACACGCCTTCCAGACCCATCAGTTCCGCGCTGGTCATCGTTCGCGCGTAACGGCCAAAAGCGATGATCTGCAACGCATCTGAACGGAATCGGGTGCGCACCAGATGATCGAGCGCCAGCGCCGTGCGTTTCATCGGCAGCCAGCGGTTCTCCATCACCATCGAGAACGACGTGTCGACCAGCAGCGCGATCGCAGCCTGGGTGCGGGTCTCGGTCTCGGACACCTCGACGTCGTCGACGGTGACGCGAATCGCCGAGTCTCGGTTGGCCGCCTTGGTGCCGGCCTGCCGCAACACGGCGTTGGTGAGTGTCCGGGTGACGTTCCACGGCTCGGTGTCGCCGAACTGCCATGGCCGGGTTGCACCGGTCAGCTCACCGGCGGCTCCGGCACGCCGCAGTTCGCGTTCGCCTCGACGGCTCGAGAGCTGCTGCGCCACATCGCGTAATGCTGTCTCGCCCAGCCGCCGCATCGCCTTCGGCGACAACCGCCACTGGCCGTCCGAGCTGCGGTCGAGGAAGCCCTGATTCACCAGCGCACGCTCGAGCTCGGACAGTGTCTGCGCGTCGATGGCGGCCTGGTCGCCCAACTGGCGGGCCAGCGCGTCGAGGTCGACGTCGTCCATCGTCGCGCCCGGGTAGGCCTGCGACAACTGCTCGGCGAGTTGTTCCAGTTCGCCGATGTCGGCCAGCGCCTGCGCGCCTTCACCCATGCCCAGCGGGTTGTCGCCGGAAAATTGCGACGAGCCGTCCCAGTCCTCCCCGGGCCGGGCTGCCTGCAGATGGGAGTCAAGTCTATCCAGCGCCTGCACCAACGCCGGCGAACCGAATGCCTGCTGCGCCAACGCATCCAACTCGGCCCGCTGATCCGGGCTCAGGCTGTTTCGGAACCGCTGCGCGGCCGCCGCCCGCTTGGCCAACGAGTCCAGCAGCTCCTCGACATTCTGCGGGTTCTCCGGGAAGAACTCGCCGTGCTTGTCCATGAAGTCCTGGAAATCTTGTTGGGAATCTTGCCCTTTCGAGTGCTTGTCCAACAGGTCGTTGAGGTCGTTGAGCATGTCGTTGACGCGCTGACGGTCCTCGTCGGTGGCGCCTTCCAGCGCCTCCTTCATGCCGGCGAAGCGCTGGTCGAGCATCTCGCGACCGAGCAGATCCTTGATCTGCTCGTACTTCTGTCGCGCCTCGTCGCTGCGCCAGTCGTATTCAGAGAGCTCTTGCACGGCTTTGGCCGGCGACGGCGAAAGCGCATCCAGTTGCAGCTCGCCGAAGCGGGCGTCGTCGTCCAACGCGCGCGCCAATTCCTTGCGCTCAGCCAGCACCGCATCGTCGAGCAGCTTTTTGATCTCCTGCAGGGTGCCGTCTAAGTTGTTCTCGCGCAGTAATTCTCGTCGCCGACGGTTGGCCTCCGCGGCCAGCCGATCGGCTCCGGTCATGTTCTTGGTGCCGCGGCGCAGCAGCTCGGACAGTGCGCGGCGCGGCGACGTGCCCGCCATCACGTCCTGCCCGATCTGCTCGAGAGCCTCGCGCAGATCCACCGGCGGTGCCAGTGGATCGGGCCCGCCGGTGTAGGCCGAATATTTCGCCGAATGACCTGACGAGTGAGCTTTAGCCATAGACGGTTTCGCCTTCCCCGGACACCTTGTCGACGCGCTTGGCCAAATACAGTGCCTCTAAAGCCAATTCCAGCGCCGCGGCGCGTTCACCCTCGGATTCGGCGCCGAGCCGCTTGGCGATCGCCTCGATGATCGGCAGATCCGGCAGTGCCGCCAGCACGTTCTTGGCCGAGACCCGCTCACCGGTCGTCACCGCGGAGCCGCCCTCGACCGCGGCGACCAGCGGACCGACGTCGAGGCCGCCGAGCGCTCTGGACGCGGTGTCGGCGGTGGCCCGACGCAACAGGTGTTCCAGCACGGCCTGCTCGCGTCCTTCTTCCCCGGACTCGAACTCCAGCTTGCCGCGCAGCACGGCGATCACCGTGCCCAGGTCGACCACCCGCGCCACCGGGTCCGTCTCACCGAGCACCGCGCCGCGATGCCGCGCGGACGCGGCAACGGTTTCGGCGGCGGCGATCGCGAACCGAGCCGACACCCCGGACCGTTGGTCGACCGAGGTGGACTCCCGCAGGTAGCGGGCGAACCGGGCGATCACCTGGACCAGGTAGTCGGGCACCTGCGCGCTCAGATGCGCCTCCTGGCGGATCACTCCGACCTCGGCGTCGAGCTCCAGCGGATAGTGCGTGCGGATCTCGGCGCCGAACCGGTCCTTGAGCGGGGTGATGATGCGGCCGCGGTTGGTGTAGTCCTCGGGGTTGGCGCTGGCGACGACGAGCACGTCCAGCGGCAGCCGCAGGGTGTAGCCGCGAACCTGAATGTCGCGCTCCTCCATCACATTGAGCATCGACACCTGGATGCGCTCGGCCAGGTCGGGCAGCTC
>DASXJI010000171.1:0-4127 GCA_036497495.1 Mycobacterium sp. | reverse complement strand
CGGCCTTCGCGTTCGCCGACGCGGACGACCCGCTATCTGGCAGCGATACGGCGATCATCCTCGGCGGAACCTTCGAGTCGACCCCGTCGACCTCCTTCGCGCAGGCCGCCGAGGATCTGTATCTGCACCCGCTGGGTTTCGACGATGGCGCGACCTACTCGACGGTCTGCGACATGGTCGGGACCGACCCATGTGCCGCGCCGCTGCAGGTACTGACGACGCCCGAACTGATCCAGCAGGGCCCGAGCAGTCTCACCGACGCCGACGACGTCGTTCTCGCCGTGGAGAACGAATTCACCGCGAACCCAGGCGCTTTCAGCGCCGAGCACCCGCTGACGATCTTCGGATACTCCCAAAGCGCCGCCGCCGAATCGGTCGCCATGACCCAACTCGCAGAAGACGGCATCCCCAGCGCCGATCTGCACTTCGTGTTCATCGGCGACCCCTCCCTCCCTAGCGGCATCGGGCCCAATCTGATGGCAGACCTGGACGCGTTAATCGGCACGAGCCAGACCAACACTATTCTCACCGATCTCGGTCTCAGCGATCTCGGCGTTTACAGCGTCCTGGCCAACGCGACGCCCGATGATCTGTACCCGGCGACCATCTACACGCTCGACGGCGACGGGGTCGCCGACTTCCAACAGGACTTCACAGCCGGAGGTCTGCTGGATTCGCTGTACAACCTGTTCACCACGCACGCAGAATATTTGGGTTTGACACCGACGCAAATCGCTGACGCGACCACGTCGATCGACGGCGAACTCACAAATATCGACATCTCCGACAACATCAACGGCTTCGACGCGCTTATTGGTGCACTCGATAACGGGATCGGCAGCAGCGGACTGTTCGAGAGCCTATTCGAGTCCCTGCAACTGTATTTGACCAACACGTTCTGACCCGACTCGTGGGCGCACCTACGGGAATGAATTCCCGTGGGCATTTCGTGGAGGCGCCCAGCCCCGGGCGTAGTCATTGGCCGTAAGACGTTGACCCGCATGCAAAAACCTTCGACACGAGAAACGCCGCGCCGAACGACACCGTGAGGCCGCTCCGCGTTATTCGGATCCGATTGATGTCGTCGAGGTATAGGTTGCATTGATGAAAGCGGCGCCGCGCACATCGCCCGGGGTGCAGCAGATCAGCAAGGGCCTCGGCGCCCTCGATGCTGAGGTGTTTGCGGCGGTCGCGAACTCGCGCAGCCCCGTGCTTGACACTGCGATGCCAGCGCTTAGCCGTGCCGCCGATAACGCCAAGCTGTGGTTTGCGATCGCGGCTGCTTTGGCACTGTCGGGGAGCCGCTCGGCGCGGCGCGGCGCGGGCCGCGGTGTCGTCAGCCTGGCGGTGACAAGTGCGATTACCAATCAGCTGGCTAAGCGGGTGTGGCGACGCCAGCGGCCCCGTTTCGGATCGGTTCCGCTGGTGCGGCGCCTACCGCTTCCCAGGTCGGACTCTATGCCCTCCGGCCATTCGGCGAGCGCAGCCGCGTTCGCGGTCGGTGTGGGGCTGGAAAACCCCACGCTGGGGCTGGTGCTTGCCGTACTGGCCGCACTGGTAGGTCTCTCGCGCGTCGCGACCGGGGCGCACTACCCGGGTGACGTGTTGGCGGGTTTCGGTTTCGGTGCGTCGATCGCCGTGTTGGGTGGGCGTCTGGTGCCGCCGATCATCGATCGCCATCTGCCGAGTGCGGACCCGCTGCGCCTCGATACGCCGCCGCGGCCCGAGGGTGCGGGTGTCGTCGTCGTGGTCAACCCCGCTGCGCGCAGCGGGACCGGTGAGCGGGTGATCGCCCACGTGCGCAGGGAATTGCCCAAAGCTGAAATCGTTGAGCTGGCGGCCTCTGACAACCTCGAAGCGGTGCTGCATGCGGCGGCCGAGCGCGCTGAGGTGTTGGGGATCGGTGGTGGCGACGGCACCGTCGAGTGCGCAGCGGCTGCAGCGGTACACACCGGACGCCCGCTGGCGGTTTTCCCGGCCGGCACGTTCAACCACTTCGCCAAGGACATTGGGTGTGAGCAGGTGGCCAAGACCATCCGAGCGATACGCGAGGGCAGCGTTTGCTGCGTCGATCTGATGTGCTTCAACGACACTCGAATGATCATCAACACCTCGAGCATCGGCGCCTATCCCACTTTCGTGCGGACGCGCGGACGGCTCGAACGCAGGATCGGCAAGCCGTTGGCGGCGGCCTACGCAATGCTGCGTACCTTGCGCCATGAAGAGCCGGTGCGCATCCGCTACGACAACAAGACCCTTCAGACCTCGCTGTTCTTCCTGGGCAATTCCACGTACCTGCCGTCCGGATTCGCACCGGCGCACCGAAACCGGATCGATGATGGGCTGATAGACGTGCGAATCCTGGAAACCGGACGCCCGTTCAGCAAGACCCGCGTCATGACGGCGCTAATGGCCGGACGGCTGGTACGCAGCCGGCTGTATCACGAGCAGCACGTTCCGGAGTTCAGCTTCAGCTGTGTCGACGGGCCGACGGCCATTGCATTTGATGGCGAGGTGGATGGAGAGCACGACCATGCAAGCTTCAGCATCCGCTACCGCGTCCTTCCAGTGTTTTGCCCACGGCCACGACGCTAACGATGACATTGGACCCCCCAAAACGATAGCTTCCAATCTCATTGGCTAGTGGTCGCGCTCGAATCGCTGTTGCAGCACAAGCGAACCCAGACTCCGTCGACGATCGGCGTAGAGGTCGACGGGAGCCGTGTCATCTGCGTTAGATGAAAGTTCGCGCAGCCCTTGACGATTAGCTGATCTGAGCACGTCGCGGGGCTGATTTCGTGTCCGGATCTGAAACGCGCTCCTCGCAGCGGTTGGGCATACGCCGAGGTTGCCGTCGGTTCAGTCGCCTCGAGCTTGCGCTGAGGTTGGTCCGGATCGACCACCCATCCTCGCTCGCGCTATGCCGGCCATCATACGTCACAGTGACGAATTGTACTGTGACACAGGGCTAACAGGGTCCAGCCCTGAGTGCGCCGGTGTCGGCTCACCGCATCGCAGGCATGGGCGTTTTAGCGAAACGCAGTGCGCTCGGCTTCTTGTGCCAGTGCCGCCGCCAACCGCGCATAACTTTTGTTGAGCGACCGATTCAGGTTTCCGAAGCCCGGGAATCGAGGCGTACATGACGCTGTCCAGACGATGAGGGACCCATTCGGTCGGTCTTCAATACGGATATCGCCTCGGTAGTCCTTGAGCGGCACGTACCACGGAAAGGTTGCGGCATACGCATGACGGTGTGGTCTCCTTCCGTCCACGATCCGGTCACGGGTCACGCCCAATACGAGGCGCATCCTTCTGATGCCACCTATTCCCGTCTCGGGTGCTCCCCGCACTTCCCATGAGGCAGCAGATACCCCTGGCATAAAGTCCGGCCATCGCTCGACGTCCATGAGGACGTCGTAAACCGACGCAGGTGACGCCGTCGACGGTTGTTCAACCCTGATTGACACCGAGCTTGGCATGACGCGGGAAACTACTACAGATACCCGCGATGCAGCGCGAATTGCGAAAGATATGCCGCCGTGCGCCAACACAACGAGGCCAAGCGGGATCGTTGGTCCCCTAGCGCTCCGACGTGCGAAAACGGCGATCGGTCTTCTTGGCAGCGATCTAGACTGCCTACATGTTCGAAGTCCCCGAAACCAGGTATGCGAAGTCGGGCGACGTGAGCATCGCGTACCAGGTCGCCGGCGACGGAAATGTGGTCTATTACGCGACAGCCTCCAATTATGCTCAGGCATGGTCGATTCGGGCGTAGGCGTAGGCGTATTTGAATATCTCGGCAGTAGTCATCGAATATCCTTGTGGGGAGCGATTCGTAGGTCGTGTCGCCGAGGACATCGCGGGGGTAGGTAATCGCTGTGCCGAGTTCGAGTTCGGGCAGCGCCGCTGCAATGAGGGGGATTGAGTGCAGCGAAGGCAATGGTGATCCGAACCAGCTTGGCCCGGCTTCGGTTTTAAGGACCCGTGAAGTCACCGACGGCGGTCATCTTGTTGCCGTCCGAGGCGATTGCAAAGCCGCCCGCGGTGAATGCGCAGTTCAAGATGATCGCTCGATGTGCAGGACTTTCCATCCACATGTCGAGTGCTGCGCTCGGAGTAGCAGCGGA
>DASXJI010000170.1:0-12007 GCA_036497495.1 Mycobacterium sp. | reverse complement strand
CCTGGCCCAATCCCGATCGATCAGCGTCGCGCGCTCGCGCAGGTAATCCGTATCGAGGAGACTTTCCGGACTCACCGTCATGTGGTCGATGTCGGACACGTAGGCCTGCGCGTCGGCGAACGCCAGCTTCACCGCTTCGATCTGCAGATGCACGCTGTCGGCGGAATCCACTGGAAGCACAGCCATGTCGAAGTGTTCGAGAATTCCGAGGGCGATCAAGGCGACGATGCCCTGCCCGTTGGGCGGTATCTCGTGCACCGTGTACCCGCGGTAGTCCCCAGAGATCGTGCCCACCCAGTCAGCGTGATGCGCCGCGAGATCGTCGGCTCGCATGGCACCGCCGTTGGCGGACGAGTGGGCTTCGAGTCTGGCCGCCAGTTCTCCGCGGTAGAACGTCTCGCCCCGGGTTGCGGCGATCGCCTCGAGCGTGACGGCGTGGTCAGGCAACCTGACGAGCTGGCCCGGATTCGGTGCTCGGCCGTCGGGCATGAAGGCTTCGGCGAACCCCGGCTGGGACTCGAAAAGCGGCACTTGTGCCGCCCACTGGTCCGCGATGGTCGGTGACAGCAGAAAGCCGTTGCGAGCATAGGAGATTGCCGGCTCGAAGAGCCGGTCGAAGGGGAGCCGCCCGAATTTGGCGTGCAACTCCACCCACGCCGATACCGCGCCGGGGACCGTGACCGCGTTCCAGCCGAGCAGGGGAACGTCCTTGCCGCCGAAATACTCCGGCCTCCACGCAGCGGGGGAGCGGCCCGAGGCGTTCAGCCCGTGCAGTTCCCGTCCGTCCCACACAATGGCGAAAGCGTCGGACCCGATGCCGTTGGAAACCGGCTCGACCACTGTCAACGCGATCGCGGTGGCGATGGCCGCGTCGACCGCGCTGCCGCCGTCGTCGAGCATCCGAAGACCAGCCTGCGCGGCAAGGGGTTGCGAGGTACACACCACGTTCGTCGCCAACACGGGCTTTCGTGGCCAGCTGTACGGCAGTTCCCACCCGAACGGCTGCATCGGCACAGTGTCTCAGCGTGTCCTGACTGCGGCAAGCACCCGATATCGTCGGCGCAACGGTAGCTGATACCATTTACGCTTCTGACCTAGTTTGTAACCCTAAGCACCCAAACAAAGGTTGATCCACATGCCTAAGCCCGTCATCGTCAGCGCAGTTCGGACCGCCATCGGGACGTCGTTCAAGGGCTCGCTGGTCAACACCACGCCCGAGTTCCTCGCGACCACCATCCTGCAAGAAGCCGTCAGGCGCTCCGGGGTGGACGTCGCTGATATCGACGACGTGATCTTCGCTGAATCTCACTACGGTGGTGGCGACATGGCGCGCTATGCCGCGTCGGCATCGGGCATGACATCGGTTCCGGGTCAGGCGGTCAACCGGCACTGCGCGGGTAGCCTCACCGCCGTCGCCAACGCGGCGGCACAGATCGGCTCCGGAGCCGAGAGGGTCGTCGTCGGTGGCGGCGTGCAGTCGCTGTCGATGACTCCGATGATGAACTGGCGCATTCCCGGTCCGACCCTGGAATTCGAGGAGCGGTGGATTCCGCCAACCCATGTGGAGACCCCCGATGCGCCGGGCCGCGACATGTCGATCACGGTCGGGTGGAACACCGCGCAGGCCGTCGGGATCAGCCGCGAAGAGATGGATGCGTGGGCATTTCGTTCACACCAGCGTGCGATCGCAGCGATCGACAGCGGCGCCTTTGTCGACGAGATCGTCCCGTTGAAGATCAAAGGTCTTGACGACGCGCTGGTGGAGTTCAGCGTCGACGAACATCCGCGTCGCGAAACCAGCCTCGAGAAGCTCGCGTCGCTGAAGGTGCTGCACCCGGAGATCGAAGGGTTCTCCATCACCGCAGGCAACAGCAGCGGAACCAATGACGCGGCGGCCGCATTGACTCTGGCCGAGCAGGACTTCGCCCGATCTGCCGGGCTGAAGGTACTGGGCTCGGTCAAGGCCTGGGCTTCGGCCGCCGTTGAGCCGAAGGACACCGGTCTGGGCGCGGTGAAGGTGATCGGCAAGGTGCTGGACCGGGCCGGGCTGGCGCCAGGTGATGTCACGCTGTGGGAGATCAACGAGGCGTTCGCGTCGGTGCCGATTGCCGCATGCCGCGAATACGGCCTCGACGAGGACCTGGTCAACATCTATGGCAGCGGATGCAGCCTGGGGCACCCCATCGCCGCCAGCGGCGCGCGGATGCTGACCACCCTGGTGCACGAACTGGGCCGTCGCGGCGGCGGAATCGGTGTGGCGGCGATGTGCGCCGGCGGCGGCCAGGGCGGCGCCGTCGTGATCGAGGTCTAGCGGGCAATCAGTCCGCGTCGATCAGCCGGCTGGCGTGATCGAGAAGGCAATTCAGGCCGTACTCGAAGTTGATATCGTCGGCGACGCCGATACGGTGACCTTTCTCGGTGAGCTCGGCGATCAGCGGCATGGCCTCGGGGTCGATGACCGGGCTCCCGCCGCGGCGATACGGTTCGGCTCCGCCGGATTTGTCTTGCAGCCGTTCCAGGACCGCCGCTCCCTGGGTGTGCACAGAGATGCTGGCGTAGGTGTCGAAGGCGTCCTCGGGTGACAGGCCCGCCTCGACCAATGTGGCGACCGCCTTCTCCAGCTTCTGGAACGCCGCGAGCGTCGCCTCGCGGCCGAAGGCGCCGCGGATCAGGATCAGGTCGCACAGGATCGGGTTGTCCCGAAAAGTCTGCCGCATCTTTCGCGCGTGATCCCGCAACGAATCCTGCCAGTCTTGGCCTTCGACAAAGGGTGTCGCGAAGTCGTACTGGCCGAGCGCGCGGTCGGTCATCGCGTTGAGCAGATCGTCCTTTTTCCGGAAGTACCAGTAGATGCTTGTCACGCCGACGTCGAGATGCTTGGCCAGCAGCGGCATGCTCAAGCCGTCGACCGAGACTTCCGCGGCGACGTCGAACGCGCCGTTGATGATTTCGTCGACGCTGATCGATCCGCGTTCACGTCGCTGTCGCTTGTCCGCGACGGCTTCCCTCGCCAATTCCGGTCACCTCCGTGCACTCAGTGCGCACACTGCAGCGCGCTATCGTCTCGAATATCGTAAGCCTTCTGGTAGGGGCTGCGGTCGAGAAGGGCAGCGGTGCTACACAGTCAGCAGCGGAGCCATCCAGGTCAATTCGGCCGGCAGCTGCGCACTCCAGAACGACGCATCGTGGCCACCCGGAGAAAACCCGCCCGCCGGCGGGCTGGGCAACTGGGCGACGAACTGCTTGGTCGCACCGTAGAACGGATCGCTGTTGCCGCAATCCACCCGGATCGGAATGGACGCCAGCGCGGGCATTCCGAACACCGAGTTAGCCGCGAAATCCTCGGGGCCGTCGAACGCCCCTGGGGCGGCCGCCCCCGACGACATCCACAGCGCCGGGCTGACCGCGCAGATCGCCGCGGTGCGGCCGGCACCGAGCCGGCCGCCCAGCAACAAGGCGCCATATCCACCCATCGACCAGCCCAGAAACCCGACCCGGGAGGTGTCGAGGCCCTGGCTGCCCAGCATCGGGATGAGCTCGTTCAACACCATCGCGCTGCAGTCTTCGCCGGAAGCCCTTTTGTGCCAATAACTTCCGCCACCGTCGACAGCCACTACCGCGAACGGAGGAAGGCCGGCGGCGACGGCCTGGGCCAGCCCCTGCTCGACCCCGCCCTCCATCACGGTGGCCGCGCTGCTGCCCTTGCCGTGCAGCGCGATCACCGGTCGAAGCAGTTTGGTCTGACCGGGGGGACGTGCGATGGCCCAGTTGGTAGCCACTCCACCACGCGCCGTGGAGACGAACGAACCGGTCACCATCGTCGGCGCGGGCACCGGCTCCAGCGGCGGGTGCGGCGCCAGCGGAATGCCGGTGCCAGTCATGACTACCGGGGCCGCCACCGGAGGACGCCCGGGAAGCAAACGGTCCACCGCATAGGCGCCGAACGCTCCGGCCGCGGCGCCGCTGCCCAGGCGTAACACGGCACGACGACTCATCTCCGGCATGCGGGCCATCATAAAGCGCCGCTTTCGGTCCTCTTTGCGGCTGCGCGACTCCTGGGTGTTTGTTCGAAAGGGCAATGCGGCACCAGCCTGGCTGGCACCATGTCCTAGGTGACTGCAGCTGTGGCTCCCGAGGGAGCCCTTGCTCCCGGGGTAGCTGTCGCTGCCACGCAGGTCGTTGCCGCGCCGGCCGTTGCGGCCTCGCCGAGCGTTGTCGCGGCGCCCGCTGCCGTCGCACCGAAGTCGGGTGCCGCCCCTAAGGGCGCCGTAACCCCCAAGGGCGAACGTCGCCGGTATGCGCTGGTCAGCGCGGCCGCCGATCTGCTCTGTGAAGGCGGATTCGAGGCGGTCAGGCACCGCGCCGTGGCGCGCCGCGCGGGTCTTCCGCTGGCGTCGACCACCTATTACTTCTCCAGCCTCGACGATCTCATTGCCAGCGCGGTGGCGCATATCGGGTTGCTGGAGGTCGCGCGGCTGCGTGCGCAGGTGGCCACGCTGTCGCGTCGGCGCCGCAGCGCCGATACCACTGCGGACCTGCTGGTCGACCTGCTCGTCGGTAGCGAATCCGAAACGCGCCTGACCGAACAGTTGATTTCGCGCTACGAGCGGCACATCGCGTGTGCCCGCCTACCCGGATTGCGGGAGATCCAGCGCCGTAACCTGCGCCAGCGGGTCGACGCCGTCGCCGAGGTCATCGAACGGTCGGGACGCTCGGTGCGCCCCGAGCTCGTTGCCGCGTTGATCTGCACGGTTGACGGCGCAGTGGTTTCGGCTTTGGTCGACGACCGGCAGGATCCACGCACCCTTGCGCGGTCGACTGTGATTGATGTCATTGATGCGGTGGCGCCGTTCGACCGGCGACCCGTGCAGGTCTGATTCCGTTTCAGCTGAATTAGCCGTTCACACCACTCTTTAACGCAATGTTGTGTGCTCTCGCAGCGTTTTGATCGGTGCCGCGACGTGCCACACGCGCACGTAGGTCGTCGTGGTCCGGCTGTGGCGCAGCGCGGCGACGGCGGGCCGGCGCTGCATCGGGCGGCAGCGTCGGCGTGACGATATAGCCGGTCGCGAAATCGCCGTACAGCGTCACGTCCTCTGGGCGGTGATACCAAAACAGCGCAACGTATGCGCAGACCACCGCGTCGACCGGATCCTCGTCCCAGTCGAGTTGTACCGGCCGGGTCGCAGCCTCGAGGCGATTACGAAGCTCCACCCAGGACACGTTGTGGTTCACCCGCAGCCGGGGCGACGCTTTATCGAGGCCTTCGATCAGCGTCATCAAGTGCAGCAGCTCGTGCTGTCGTGCTTCGAAGGTTCCCTTCTTGTATTTGAGGGATTTCTCCAAACCGAACAACGCGATAGTCGCTGGATGCGGATACACCTCGATCGCCCGGCGTGTCGACGTCGACGCGGGATTCATGTCGAGGGTGAGGGCGTTCGCGATCCGCGCGCCGCGAGGACTCTTGAACGCGGGGTTCTCGGTGTTCGCCGGATGGGCGCCCGCCTCGAACGCATGAAAGTCGCGGTTGAGGGCCGTCTCGCACGGCCGGGCTCCGGCCGGGTTCCGCACAATCAACGGGGCGTCGATGGCCACCAGGCAGGGCTCGCTGATGTAGGGCTCCACCGCGGCTTCGATGCTTTCATCGTCGTGCCCGGCGCCGACGTGCAGCAGCCGGCCGTCGGAGTCGACGACGGCGATGCCCGTGTTGTTCTTCTCGCCCCAGGCCAGATCGAGCCCAACAAAGTGCATGAGCCTCACTGTGCCTGATCTGCGCCCGCCGCGGCGCCGTTAAGCTGTGTGTTTGTGACAATCCCGAACGTCTTGGCCAACCGCTACGCCAGCGCCGAGATGGTGGCGATCTGGTCACCGGAGGCCAAGATCGTCGCCGAGCGGCGTCTCTGGCTTGCGGTGCTGCGGGCGCAGGCGGAATTGGGCGTCGATGTCTCCGCGACCGCTATCGCCGATTACGAACGGGTGCTGGACGATGTCGACCTGGTGTCGATCTCCGCCCGCGAGCGGGTGCTGCGCCACGACGTGAAGGCCCGCATCGAGGAGTTCAACGCGCTGGCCGGTCACGAACACGTGCACAAGGGCATGACCAGTCGCGACCTGACCGAGAACGTCGAGCAGTTGCAGGTTCGCCGTTCGCTGGAGTTGGTGTTCGCGCACGGCGTGGCCGTGGTGGCCCAGATGGCCGAGCGCGCCGCGAGCTACCGCGATCTGGTGATGGCCGGACGCAGTCACAACGTCGCGGCGCAGGCCACCACATTGGGCAAGCGGTTCGCCTCGGCGGCGCAGGAGACTCTGGTTGCATTGACCAGGCTGCGGGAGCTGATCGATCGTTACCCGTTGCGCGGCATCAAAGGTCCGATGGGAACCGCCCAGGACATGCTCGACCTGCTGGGCGGCGACGCGGCGAAGCTGGCTCATTTGGAACGCCTGATCGCTGATTTCCTTGGCTTCACAACCGTTTTGACCAGCGTCGGGCAGGTGTATCCGCGATCGCTCGACCACGACGTGGTGTCGGCTCTGGTGCAGCTGGGCGCGGGCCCGTCGTCGCTGGCGCACACCATCCGGCTGATGGCCGGCCACGATCTGGTCACCGAGGGATTCGCGGCCGGACAAGTCGGCTCGTCGGCGATGCCGCACAAGATGAACACCCGCAGCTGCGAGCGGATCAACGGGCTCCAGGTCGTGCTGCGCGGCTATGCTTCGATGGCCGCCGAGCTGGCCGGAGCACAGTGGAACGAAGGCGATGTGTTCTGTTCTGTGGTGCGCCGAGTCACGTTGCCGGACAGCTTCTTTGCCATCGACGGGCAGATCGAGACCATGCTGACCGTGCTCGACGAGTTCGGTGCCTACCCCGCAGTGATTCAGCGAGAGCTGGACCGCTACCTGCCGTTCCTGGCCACCACCAAGGTGTTGATCGCCGCCGTGCGCGCGGGAGTGGGCCGGGAAACGGCGCACGAGGTGAT
The DNA here is from genome assembly GCA_036497495.1 of Mycobacterium sp. Taxonomy (GTDB): domain Bacteria; phylum Actinomycetota; class Actinomycetes; order Mycobacteriales; family Mycobacteriaceae; genus Mycobacterium. Next base: position 5,030 of record DASXJI010000170.1, on the reverse strand, counting down.
CAAGGAGCATGCGGTTGCTGCGGCGCTGGCGATGCGTGAGCAGGGCGCCGAGCCCGATCTGCTCGACCGGTTGGCCGCCGACCCGCGCCTGCCACTGGATCGGGGCGCGATCGATGCCGCACTGGCCGACCGAAAAGCGTTCATCGGCGCGGCCGGCGATCAGGTCGACGCGGTGGTCGCGGAGGTCGACGCGCTGGTCACCCGCTATCCCGATGCGGCCAAGTACACGCCGGGCACCATCCTATGACTCTGGCGGGGGCGCTCTCGCAGGTCGACTTCACCGATCTGGATAACTTCGCCAACGGCTTTCCGCACGAACTGTTCACCGTCCATCGGCGCGAGGCACCGGTGTATTGGCACCGCCCGACCGAGCACACGCCCGACGGTGAGGGGTTCTGGTCGGTCGCCAGCTACGCGGAAACCCTCACGGTGCTCAAAGACCCGGTGACGTTCTCGTCGGTCACCGGTGGGGACCGACCGTTCGGCGGCACGCTGCTGCAAGATCTGTCGATCGCGGGCCAAGTGCTCAACATGATGGACGATCCGCGGCATACGCAGATTCGGCGGCTGGTCAGCTCGGCGCTGACGCCGCGGATGATCTTCTCGGTCGAAGACGACCTGCGCGCGCGGACCCGTCGGCTGCTGGATGCGGTGGTGCCCGGTGAGCCGTTCGACTTTGTTCTGGACGTCGCCGCTGAATTACCGATGCAGATGATCTGCATTCTGCTGGGGGTGCCTGAATCCGAACGGCATTGGTTGTTCGAGGCCATCGAGCCGCAGTTCGACTTCGGCGGATCGCGCAAGGCGGCTTTGTCGCAGCTGTCGGCCGAGGACGCCGGCTCGCGGATGTACACCTACGGCCTCGAGCTGATCGCGTCGAAGCGTGCCCAGCCGACCGACGACATGTTGTCGGTGGTCGCCAACGCGGCCCTTGCCGACGACGCCCCGGCCATGTCCGACCTCGAGCTGTATTTGTTCTTCAGCCTGCTGTTCAGTGCCGGCGCGGAGACGACCCGCAACGCGGTCGCAGGCGGGCTGCTGGCGCTGGCCAACCATCCGGAGCAATTACGCGCGCTGCGTGAGGATTTCGACACGTTGCCGACCGCTGTCGAGGAGATGGTCCGGTGGACCTCGCCGTCGCCATCCAAGCGGCGCACGGCTACCCGTGACGTCACGGTCGGCGGCGCGTCGATCGCGGCGGGGCAGAAGGTGCAGATCTGGGAAGGCTCGGCCAACCGTGACGCAAGTGTCTTCGAGGACGCCGACGAGTTCAACATCGCGCGAAAGCCCAACCCGCACCTTGGTTTCGGCCAGGGCGTGCATTACTGCCTGGGCGCTAACCTGGCCCGGCTGGAGCTGCGGGTGCTGTTCGAAGAGCTGCTGTCGCGATTCGGAACCGTGCAGGTCGTACGTGATGTCGAATGGACACGTAGCAACCGTCATACCGGCATCCGGCATCTTGTCGTGGAATTGGTCTAACGCGCCCTGACCGCTATTCCCGCCGAACGCAATTCGAGGGCGGCAAGGCCATGGATGGCGCGGGGGTCCGCGGCGCGCCATGCCCCGACCGGGTCGGGGGTGACGGCGGTGAGCCTGCCCAGCGGGCGGTTGGCCAACGCCCGCAACGCCAGCAGCTGTGCACCGGCAGGGGTGGCGGCCAGCGCGCTCACGATCAGCTTGCGCCGGAGGAACCGAATGCGTAACGCCAGCCACGGCACGACCACCCCGAGAGTCGGCGGGGCCGCAACCGCCAGGGCCAGTACGACGGCCAGCCAGCTGGCGGTGCTGTCCAGGTTGTGGCCGGCGCCGGCGATGTCGAGCGCGGCCTTGCTTGCCGCGGTCAGCGGCTCGCTGACCGCGCCGCCGACCAGTGGAATGTGACCGGCGCTCTTGCCGGCCGACTTGAGGCTGTCGGCGACACCGTCAGCACCGCCCTGAACCTGCCGACCCACCTCGGCGATCGTCGACACCGCGCTGTATACGGCCAGGCCGACGAGCACCCAGACGAATGTCCAGATGGCGACGATGGTGTCGCTGAACAGCTGAGCCAGCAGTCGGCCCGGAGTGGTGGCGTAAGGGACAAACCGCGATATCATCTCCCGATCCCAGCACAGGGTGGGCCGGTAGGTCGCAGTTACTGCGACCGCTCGGTTGAATTTGCCTAGCTTCTCCTCGGGCCTTTCGGGCCCGCATCGTCGCCCGGCTGGATTTGATTTGCCGAGCTTCTCCTCGGGCCTTTCAGGCCCGCATCGTCGCCCGGCTACGCTGTCTCGATGCGTCCCGCTCTGTCCGACTATCAGCACCTGGCCAGTGGCAAAGTCCGCGAGTTGTACCGCATCGACGACGGTCACCTGTTGTTCGTGGCGACTGACCGGATCTCGGCATTCGACTATGTACTCGACGGTGTGATCCCAGACAAGGGACGCATCTTGACAGCGATGAGCGTGTTCTTCTTCGATCTCGTCGAGGCGCCCAACCACCTGGCCGGACCACCGGATGATCCGCGTATCCCCGACGAAGTCTTGGGCCGCGCGTTGGTGGTGCATGAGCTGGACATGGCACCGGTGGAGTGTGTCGCCCGCGGGTATTTGACCGGCTCGGGCTTAGTGGACTACCAGGAGACCGGCAAAGTCTGTGGCATCACCTTGCCGCCGGGCCTCGTCGAGGCCAGCAGGTTCGCGTCGCCGTTGTTTACCCCCGCGACGAAAGCTGAACCGGGACAACATGACGAGAATATTTCGTTCGCCAAGTTGATCGAGATGGTCGGTGGAGTCCGCGCCAACCAGTTGCGTGACCGTACCTTGCAGACCTATGTCCAGGCCGCTGACCACGCGCTCCGAAAGGGAATCATCATCGCCGACACCAAATTAGAGTTCGGCGTCGACGCCCACGGCGTCTTGGTGCTGGCCGACGAGGTCTTCACCCCCGACTCGTCGCGCTACTGGCCGGCAGCCGATTACCGCCTCGGCGAGGTGCAGAACAGCTTCGACAAGCAGTTCGTCCGCAACTGGTTGACCAGTCCCGATTCGGGCTGGGATCGTGGAGGTTCTAAGCCGCCACCACCGCTTCCGGACAGCATCATCGACGCCACCAGGGCCCGTTATGTCGAGGCCTACGAACGAATTTCTGGACTGCGCTTCGACGATTGGATCGGTCCGAGCGCATGACTGATACTGCTCAGCCGCCGATCGCCAAACGGGTCGACTCCCGGCGAGAGTTCCACGGTGACGTGTTCAACGATCCATACGAATGGCTGCGCGACAAGTCCAATCCCGAAGTGGTCGCCTACCTGGACGCCGAGAACAACTACGCCGACCAGACGACCGCCCAGCTTGAGCCGTTGCGGCAGCGCATCTTCGATGAGATCAAAGCTCGGACCAAGGAAACCGACCTATCGGTACCGGTCCGTCGCGGCGATTGGTGGTACTACGCTCGCAGCTTCGAAGGCAAACAATACGGTGTCCAATGCCGTTGCGCGGTAGCCGATCCGACCGACTGGAATCCACCGGTCTTCGACGAGCACACCGAGATTCCCGGCGAGCAGGTGCTGCTCGATGAAAACGTCGAAGCTGAAGGGCATGACTTCTTCTCACTGGGGGCCGCCAGCGTAAGCCTCGACGGAAATGTGCTGGCCTACTCCGTCGACGTGGTCGGCGACGAGCGTTATACGTTGCGGTTCAGGAACCTTCGCACCGGAGAGCAGTACCCCGACGAGATCGTCGGCATCGGTGCGGGTGCGACCTGGGCCACCGACAACCGAACCGTCTACTACATCACCCTTGACGCGGCATGGCGTCCCGATACGGTGTGGCGTCATCGCCTTGCGTCCGGCCTTCCCGCCGAGAAGGTGTATCACGAAGCAGACGAGAAGTATTGGCTCGCGGTGGGTCGAACGCGTAGCGATGCGTACGTGTTGATCGCAGCGGGATCGGCTATCACCTCGGAGGTCCGCTATGCCGACGCCGCCGACCCGCATGCCGATTTCGTCACCGTCTTACCCCGTCGCGACGGCATCGAGTATTCGGTGGAGCACGCGATCGTCGGCGGGCAGGATCGATTCTTAATCCTGCACAACGACAATGCGGTGAACTTCACGCTGGCGGAGGCGCCTGTCGATGACCCCACGGCGCAGCGCACCCTGATCGATCACCGCGACGCTGTGCGGCTGGACGGTGTCGACGCGTTCGCCGGGCACTTGGTGGTCAGCTACCGTGGCGAGGCGCTACCGCGAATCCAGTTGTGGCCCATAGAAGGCGACGACTATGGACGTGCTGAGGAGATCGCCTTCGACTCCGAGCTGATGTCGGCCGGGCTGGGCGCGAACCCGAATTGGGACTCGCCCAAGCTACGCGTCGGCGCGGGGTCGTTTATCACCCCGGTACGCATCTACGACCTGGACCTGGTCACCGGCGAGCGCACGCTGTTGCGTGAGCAACCGGTGCTGGGCGATTACCGCCGCGAGGATTACATCGAACGTCGCGATTGGGCGCAAGCGGCCGACGGCACCAAGATCCCGATTTCGATCGTCCATCGTTCAGGTATCGAATTCCCCGCCCCGGCTTTGGTTTACGGCTACGGCGCCTACGAGATCTGCGAGGATCCGCGATTTTCCATTGCGCGCCTGTCATTGCTGGACCGCGGCATGGTGTTCGTCGTCGCACATGTGCGCGGCGGTGGCGAGATGGGCCGGCCGTGGTACGAGCACGGTAAGCTGCTGGAGAAGAAGAACACCTTCACCGACTTCGTCTCGGTCGGGCAGCACCTGGTGGACACCGGGCTGACCCGCCCACAGCAGTTGGTGGCGCTAGGGGGTAGTGCCGGTGGCCTACTCATGGGTGCGGTGGCCAACATGGCGCCGGACCTTTTTGCCGGAATTCTGGCTCAGGTGCCGTTTGTCGACCCGCTGACCACGATCCTGGACCCGTCGTTGCCGCTGACCGTCACCGAGTGGGACGAATGGGGAAACCCGTTGAGCGACCGCGATGTCTACTACTACATGAAATCGTATTCGCCGTATGAGAATGTAGCGG
>DASXJI010000169.1:0-8404 GCA_036497495.1 Mycobacterium sp. | reverse complement strand
CGTCGATGCCGAGTAGGACCGGATCGGAGCGGCCGAGTCCGACATAAGCCGCCCACGCGGCGTGCGGGTGCTCTTGGTGGTACTGCATGTAGGCAAGGACACCGCCGCGCACCTCGTCGAAGAGGTTCTGACCGGGCGTGGTGGCGGTGTTGGTGGTTTCGAACAGCTGATCGGCTTGCCCTTTGACGACGGCGGCGAAGAACGCCCGCTTGTCGGGGAAGTAGTGGTACATCAGCGCCCGGGACACGCCGGCCCGCTCGGCGATCTCGTCGATGCGGACCTCGTCGTAGGGCCGTTGTCCGAAGACCTCCGCGCCTAATGCCAGCAACTCGGCGCGGCGATCATCCGGCGATAGCCGGCGCCGGGGAGTTCGCATAGAGCAGATGGTACTTGTCGATCCTTTGCGCAGGCCCTCAACGCCCGGGATGCCACTGCAAACTTCATATTGCCTGGGTGCCGGTCAATTCCCGATCAGCACCCTGGGTTCGTCGCGAAGCCCTTACCGCCGGTCTACCAGCATGTTCGTGACCTCAGCGAGGTAGTCGGCGGTTCCCGGTGCTGCGCCACACCATGCGCCGGGCAACGCGCTGTCCGGGATTTCACGCCCTGGCTGCGTGCGCAATAGAATCGGTGAGCCATGGATGCCAGAAGCGAGGCCACCCGCTACGGGCTGAGTCAGCGCACCGGTGTGCTGGTTGACGGTTTCGAGACTGTGATTTACGCCATCGCGTTCGTACTCCTGGTCGCGGCCGCCGTGCTGGTGGTGATCGGCGGCGGAGAAGCTGTCGTGCAGGCCGCGACTCATAAGGTCAACACGCTGCAGGGTGGCGTCCTGGTTCTCGACCGAGTCTTGATGGTGCTGATCATCGCGGAGATCGCGGCGACGCTGCGCGCCGTACTGCTCTATCACGAAATCGCCGCAGAGCCTTTCCTTTTCATCGGGCTGATTGCCTGCGTGCGACGGATCCTGATCGTGACCGCGGCATCCGAACAGGTCCACTCGGACAAAGAACTCGACCGCCTTCTGTTCGAACTGGGCGCACTGGGACTTCTGATCATCGGTATTGCCGCGGCGATCTTCATGATCCGGTACAGCTCGCGACGCGCAGCGCCGACGCATGCCGAGGATGACTGAGCTCACCCCGGACGCTGGTTTACCCACTTCGAATCGAGGGGTATACGCATGTGGCGCATGTGTCCGCGTGTGATAGCGATAGAGGATCCCCGATGCAAACACAACATCACCCGTCAACCAGCGACCGCCTCGGGCGTGAAGACAACGAAGTGCACGCCGCTGTCAGGTTCGGTGTGCTTGCCGCGGCCGCGGGGCTGGCGTTTCTCATCGTCGCCGCACTATGGGACAGCACCTGTAAGGGCGCGATGTCCGTCGACACGGTGGCATGTGGCGCCCCGCAGCTGACCATCCTGGCATTCGGGGCCCCGGTGATCCTGCTGGCCGCGGGAATCTGGGCCTTTCTGCGTACCTACCGTGTCTGGCGCGACCACGGCGTTTGGTGGGCGTGGCAGGGCGCGGGATGGTTTCTGATGATCCTGATGTTCGTCACGCTCACCATGGGCGCCCCGATTGCCGGGCCGGTTCTAGCGCGCTGATCGCTCACTGATTCGGTAGTTTGCTGATCAGCTTGTCTTTGGTCAGGCTCGAATAACCAGACATTCCAAGCTCTTTGGCGTGTTGCTTGAGTTGTGGCACGGCCCCGTCATCGTAGGAGCCCGGCTCGCCGCCTGACTTCCCGACGCTGGATCGGCCGCACGCCGCTCCTTACCAGTCACATCGGGTTTTAGTAGTCGCCGCGAGTGGGTATCTGCTTGTGACCATGATGAGCTTGGTCGGCGGAAGGACCGCCCCTCACCCGATCATGGGGGACAAGATCACGAATGCGATGACATAGATGCCCACTGCGATCAGTACGAGGATCACCAACGTGATGACGGCGATCACCGCGATGCGCCGAATGCGGCGCGTGCGCGCGATTTCCGTCGTCTCGCTCGAGTTCATGGCGCGTGGAATACCCGGCGGCGATCATGACTAACCGGCTGGAGCGCGAGGGTAATGTCGGTCAAACAATGCTGGGAGGCCCGATGACCGTTGCTGCGAAGCCCGTTAAGAACCAGCAACGCGGCGAAGGCGCGATTGAATTGCGCGTTGCGGCGAAGCTGGAGAACTTGGCGGTTTTGCGGACGTTGGTGGGGGCAGTCGGCACCTTCGAGGACCTGGATTTCGATGCGGTGGCCGATCTGCGCCTCGCGGTCGACGAGGTATGCACCCGGCTGATTCGCTCTGCCGCTCCGGATGCCACGCTGGCGATCGTGGTCGACCCGCGCGACGACGAACTGAAGGTCGAGGCGTCGACGACATGCGACAGCGACGACGTGGTGACACCGGGCAGCTTCAGTTGGCATGTGCTGACGTCGCTGACCGACGACGTTCAGACTTTTCAGGAGGGTAGCGGGCCTGACGGCCATTGTGTCTTCGGTGTCACCCTGACTACCCGACGGGCGGGCTCTGCCAGGTGACAGCGCGAGCTGTTGGTGGTTCGTCGTCCCGTCCGAACGAATACGCCGATGTTCCCGACATGTTTCGAGAGCTGGCCGGTCTTGACGCCGAATCGTCGGACTTCCAGCGCCATCGGGACAAGATCGTCGAGCGGTGTCTGCCGCTGGCCGACCACATCGCTCGCCGCTTCGAGGGCCGTGGCGAGCCCCGCGACGACCTGGTTCAGGTGGCCCGCGTCGGACTGGTCAACGCCGTCACGCGGTTTGACGTTGAGGCCGGTTCCGACTTCGTCTCCTTTGCGGTGCCCACGATCATGGGGGAGGTCCGCCGGCATTTCCGCGACAACAGCTGGTCGGTCAAGGTCCCACGGCGGCTGAAGGAACTGCACCTGCGGCTTGGCGCCGCGACCGCCGATCTTTCCCAGCGGCTTGGCCGCGCACCCACCGCGACTGAACTGGCGCACGAGCTCGAGATGGACCGCGCCGAAGTGATCGAGGGCCTGGTGGCGGGAAGCTCGTACAACACGCTGTCTATTGACAGCGGCGGCAGCAGCAGCGGGGATGAGGAAGCCCGTGCCATCGCCGACACGCTCGGCGATGTCGACACCGGGCTGGAGCGGATCGAGAACCGCGAGGCCCTGCGACCGCTTCTGGAGGGTTTGCCGGAGCGCGAGCGAACCGTGTTGGTGCTCAGGTTCTTTGACTCGATGACGCAGACGCAGATCGCCGAGCGGGTCGGCATTTCGCAAATGCACGTCTCGCGATTGCTGGCTAAATCGCTGGCGCGGTTACGGGACGAGCTGGAATAGCCGGTTCGGATCCTGGCCTTCGTCCGGCACGTCGTGTATCGATGCGGCCAGCGGCAGCGTGTTGTCAGGGTCGCAGATCCGTAGCAGCCGGGACACCGCCTTGTTAGGGACTACCGCCCAGCGCAGATTGGCGCCCGCGCACTTGACGTTGATCAAGTGCAGCGCCGAAAAGCCGGCAGTGCCAAAGAATTCCAGCCGACTCAAGTCCAGCATCAGTGGCGTGCGGTGGGCCATGCACAGGTCGAAGTAGTCGGCGAGCTGACTGGCGTTGGATGCGTCGAGCTCACCGTGGACGGTGAGCACCACGCGGGACGAATCCCACTCGGCGGTGAACCGTGCGGAATGGTTCTCCCATGCAGGCGGCGGGAGTGCCACGTCGGTTCCATGAACCGACGAAGCAAAGTTTTGGTGCAGAGCGGTCATTAGTGACTCCATCAGTCGACAAGCAATCTGTGGATCACGTCAAGCGGTTAGCTTCCGCGCGTGAGGAGAAACTTGGGAATCCAGGAGAAACTGGGGAATCCAGCCTTCCCCTCACGTCAATTAACGCTTCGAAGGGCGGCTGCGAACTCAACCTGTCTAAGACAATACCCCGACTACTGTGTGCCCACAACGTATTGGCCCTTTCTCAGAAAGCCTGGTCAGCTGCGTGTGGTGGTGGCGTCAGCTCGAATCATGTTCAGCCGCAACGATTGCGGCGGCAAATCGCCGGACGGACTCGGCAGCGGCGCCGGCGGCGTCGTCGTGACCGGCGCGCCCTCGGGCGGCGATCGCTCCGGTTGCCGGATCCAGCGTTACCTCGGCCAGCAGCTCACCGGTGGTGGGCTCACAAACCGCCCACGAGTAGCGCGAGTCCGCGGCCCATTGGGCGTCACTGCGTGCGACGTACTCCGGGTCGGATACGCCGAGATCGGCCAGCGCGGGACGGTCGTCGATGCGGCCGTCGGCCCGCAGGCCGCGCAGATACCACTGCCCCGCGTTGATCTCGACTGGGTCCAAGTCCGCTGCTCCTCGGGCCGCTTCGGGCCCGCGTTACTTGATCTCGGCGAGCACCGTGCCCTGGGTGATGGCCGCCCCGGTTTCGACGGCCAATCCGGTGATCACGCCGTCCTTGTGCGCGGTGACCGGGTTCTCCATCTTCATCGCCTCCAGGACGACAACCAGGTCGCCGGTCGAGACCTCTTGTCCCTCTTCGACGGCAACCTTGACCACGGTGCCCTGCATCGGGGCGGTCACCGCGTCGCCGGACGCCGCAGCGCCGCCGTGGGCGCCACGCTTGCGCGGCTTGGGCTTCTTGCGGATGACGCCGGCCGCGTCGCCACCGCCGCCGTTGGACAGCGCCAAGTCACCCGGCAGCGAGACCTCGAGCCGGCGGCCACCGACCTCGACGACCACTTTCTGCCGGGGCAGGGCTTCGTCCTCGTCGATCGGCTCGCCGCCGGTGAAGGGTTCGACGGTGTTGTTCCACTCGGTCTCGATCCAGCGGGTATGCACGGTGAAGCCGTTGCCGTCGCCGATGAACGCCGGGTCGGACACCACGGCGCGGTGGAATGGAATGACGGTGGCGAGTCCCTCGACGTGGAACTCGTCGAGGGCGCGGCGTGACCGCGCCAAGGCCTCCTCGCGGGTGGCGCCGTACACGATCAGCTTGGAGAGCATCGAGTCGAACTGGCCGCCGATCACCGAACCGGCCTCGACGCCGGAGTCCAGCCGGACACCGGGCCCGGTGGGGATGTCATAGCGGGTGACCGGACCGGGCGCGGGCAGGAAGCCGCGTCCGGCGTCCTCGCCGTTGATCCGGAACTCGATGGCGTGTCCGCGCGGAGTGGGGTCTTCGGTGATGTCCAGCGTCTCGCCGTTGGCGATCTTGAACTGCTGCAGCACCAGGTCGATGCCCGCGGTCTCCTCGGTGACCGGGTGCTCGACCTGAAGGCGGGTGTTGACCTCGAGGAACGAGATCAGGCCGTCCTGGCCGACCAGATATTCGACGGTGCCGGCGCCGTAGTAGTGCGCTTCCTTGCAGATCCGCTTGGCCGATTCATGGATTTCCTTACGTTGCGCGTCGGTGAGGAACGGCGCGGGAGCCTCTTCGACCAGCTTCTGGAAGCGGCGCTGCAGCGAGCAGTCACGGGTGCCGGCCACCACGACGTTGCCGTGCTGGTCGGCGATCACCTGCGCCTCGACGTGGCGCGGCTTGTCCAGGTAGCGCTCGACAAAGCACTCGCCACGGCCGAACGCCGCGACCGCCTCCCGGGTCGCCGACTCGAACAGTTCGGGGATCTCCTCGATGCTGCGGGCCACCTTCATGCCACGCCCGCCGCCGCCGAAGGCGGCCTTGATCGCGATCGGCACGCCGTACTCCTTGGCGAACGCGACCACCTCGTCGGCGTCCTTCACCGGTTCGGGGGTACCGGGCACCAGCGGAGCCTGTGCGCGGGCGGCGATGTGGCGCGCGGTGACCTTGTCGCCGAGGTCGCGGATCGACTGCGGGCTGGGCCCGATCCAGATCAGGCCGGCATCGATCACCGCCTGGGCGAAGTCGGCGTTCTCGGAGAGGAAGCCGTAGCCGGGGTGAATCGCGTTGGCGCCGGACTTCTCGGCAGCCTCCAGCAGCTTGCCGAAGTCGAGGTAGGACTCCGCCGAGGTCTGACCACCCAGCGCGAAGGCCTCGTCGGCCAGCTTCACGTGCGGAGCGTCGGCGTCCGGCTCCGCGTATACCGCCACACTGGGCAGACCAGCGTCCTTGGCCGCGCGGATCACCCGCACCGCGATCTCACCGCGGTTGGCGACGAGAACCTTGGCGATCGTCGAGCTGGCGTGACTAGGCACTGCGCCTCCTGTGTGGCTGAACACTTCTCACATGTCTAAGAGAAATTCTTACAAGTCGTGTCGGGGGAAGTTTAAGCGGCGCGCCGTGGGCGACAAGACCCGGTGTCTACTTCAGCCGGAATCGCGCAGTCGGCGCTTGATTCGGGCCAACATCGCCGACATTCCACGCAGCCGCAGCGGACTGATCAAGGCCGCCAGACCGAGGTGGGTGTAGAAGTCCTCCGGGACCGCCAGGATGTCGGCGGCGGGCTGTTCGTCGAGCCCGGCGGCCAGGATCGACGCGAAGCCGCGGGTGGTCGGCGCCTCGGGGGGCGCGCTGAAATACAGCCGCACCCGTCCCGGGTCATGCGCGTCGACGTGCAAAAACAGCGGCGACTGGCACTCGACCACCGGCTCCATGGCAGCCTCTTCGAGGTCGGCGGGCAACGCCGGAAGGTCGTTGGCGAACTCCAGCAGCAGGTTGAGCCTGTCCTGGCCTTCGACTTCTGCGAAGTCGGAGAGGACCTCGGCCAGCGGCGCGGGCATGCTCATCAGGCGGGGACGGTTCCGGGGCTTTCACCGGCGACGATCGGCACTCGCACGGCGTTACCCCATTCGGTCCACGAGCCGTCGTAGTTGCGCACGCCGGGGACGCCGAGCAGGTGTGTCAGCACGAACCAGGTGTGGCTGGACCGCTCGCCGATGCGGCAGTAGACGATGGTTTTGTCGTCCGGCTCGATGAATCCGTAGAGCTTCTCCAGCTCGTCTCGGCTGCGGAACCGTCCGCTGTCGTCGGCGGCCTTCCCCCACGGGATCGACCGCGCCGATGGGATGTGGCCGGCGCGCAACGCGCCTTCCTCGGGATAGTCCGGCATGTGGGTGCGCTTGCCGGTGTACTCGTCAGGTGAGCGCACGTCGATCAGCGGCTCGGAGCCCAGGACGGCCAGCACGTCATCTTTGAACGCGCGGATCGGCGCGTCGTTGCGCTGCACGATGGGATAGCCCGAGGAGGCTCGGTTCGGAACATCCAGCGTGGTGTCGCGCCCGTCGTGCATCCACAGGTCGCGTCCGCCGTTGAGCAGCCGCACATCCGGGTGGCCGAACAGCGTGAAGACCCACAGCGCGTAGGCCGCCCACCAGTTGCTCTTGTCGCCGTAGATCACCACGGTGTCCTCACGCGAAATCCCTTTGCGGTCCATCAGTTCCGCGAACTGCTTACCGTCGATGTAGTCGCGCACCCGTGGGTCGTTGAGGTCGGTGTGCCAGTCGATTTTGACCGCCCCGGGGATGTGCCCGACGTCGTAGAGCAGCACATCTTCATCGGATTCGACGATGGCCAGTCCCGGCCGGCCCAGGTTGCCGGCCAACCAGTCGGAGGTCACCAGCCGTTCCGGGTGGGCGTAGGCGCTCAGCGTCGGGCTGGGATCTGCTGGTAGAGGCACACTGCGAGCCTACCTGCCGGTTAGCGCCGGCTGCCGCGGCGTTGACGCGAGCGACAGTTACCCTTTAGACCGGGTTGGCCAGCCACAGCTCGGCGACCGACACACCGACACGCTCCAGCAGCACCCTGGTCTGCGGCAGGCTCAGGCCGATGACGTTGGACGGATCGCCTTCGATGCGGTCGATGAACCAGCCACCCAGCCCGTCCAGCGTGAATGCCCCGGCAACCGCCAGCGGCTCGCCGCTGTCGAGATAGGCATCCAGATCCGCTGCCGTCGGTGTACCGAAATGCACTGTGGTGACAAATGATTCGGCTGCCCGCCGGCTGATGTGGCCGTCGCGGAGCCGGACCACGCAGTGTCCGGTGTGCAGCAGACCAGAACCCCCGGCCATCGATTGCCACTCGCGTCGCGCCGCATCGGACGATGCGGGTTTGCCGGTCAGTCGGCCGTCGATGTAGAGCATCGAATCACAGCCAATGACAACACAATCCGCGGCTACTGCGGCGTCCACAATGGTCGCGACGTGATCGGCCTTGGCCTCGGCGAGGCGGCGAACCACGTCGCCCGGAGCGGCGTCGGGTCCCAGGCCGGCGATGATCGCGTCCTCGTCCACGCCCGACACAACGACCAACGGCTCGACGCCGGCCTGACGCAGCACCCGCAGCCGGCCCGCCGAAGCGGAGCCGAGCACGAACCGGGTCAATTGCGCCAGTCTCGCCGCATATGGGTCCGTTGCACCAGGGTGAGCTTCTGCCAGCTGAAGATCGAGTAACGCAGTTTGTCGACCGGCAGTCCCCAACGGCTGACCTCCGGCTGACCCACCTCACCGCC
>DASXJI010000168.1:0-2049 GCA_036497495.1 Mycobacterium sp. | reverse complement strand
CTCCCTCCGGTGGTTCCGAGGCGTCCGTACCGACGCGCAGGTCCGCCGCGGCCGTGGTATCCAGCCAGAAATCGCGGCTTTCCACCACCGCCGGATGGGTGGCAAGTGCTGCGCAGCGTTGGGACCAGTCGGCCCACGCCGTGGTGGCCGGTTCAAGCGCAATGTCTTGGCCCGCCAGCCGTTGCCCCAACGCGGTGAAGATATCGGTGAGCAGGATGTCGCGTGACGCGTTGTCGGCCACGATCGCGTGCATGCTGATCGCGAGGTAGCACGGACCCCCCGGCGCGCCATGGACATAGGTGGCGGTCAGCGGTGGGCTCGACAGGTCCTGTTGGCGGATCTGCTCTTTGCAGATGTCTAGGACCACTTCACGTTCCTGCGGGCTTCCCGGCGCGATGCCGTCAGGAAGCGATCTGGTGGCCAGGTCCGCGAGTTCCTGCGGTTCATCGATGTGCTGCTCCCATAGTCCCGCGCGCTGTGCGACCCGCAGCCGCAGCGCGTCGTGATGGTTGGTCACGGCCGTCAGCACCGAGCGGATGTCTTCGGCTTGCACATCGGCCCGAAGCCGCAGCAGTAGCGGAATGCGCCACTGGCCGCGCTCTCGGACGCCGTTCTCGAGGAAGAACGTGAGGTTCGGCGGAACAGGGGGATGCACGACGTCACTCAGCGACTGGCGCGCCAACCCGCCGGATGCGTAGCGGGCAACCAGGGCTTTCCCGAGTGCGGCTACGGTCGGGTGGTCGTACAGGTCCTGCGGTGTGAGGTCCAGTCCTTCATGGGATGCGGCCATCGCGACGCTGATCGCGACCAGTGAATCGCCACCGAGTTCAAAGAAGTTTGCGTTCCGGTCGACCGAGCCGACACCGAGACACTGCGTCCAGACGCGCTGCAACGTCGCTTCCATCGGCGAGCTGCCATTGGTGGCCGCCTGGGTTTGGTCAGCGGTGCCGGCAGACGGCGCCGTCGCCGTCCCATTCGGCGCCGCGCCATCCTCCGCCCACCGTGCCGCCGCATTGTGATCCACCCAATGCCGTTGGCGCTCAAAGGGATAGCCCGGAAGCGAAACCAGCTGTGGTCGGTGATCACCCCGCAGGGGTGTCCAATCGACCTCGATCCCCGCCGACCAGAGTTGCCCAAGCGCCAGCAGGAAGGCGTCGCGATCGCTTCGGTTCTGGGCGTGGTGACGCATCAGCCGAACGGCGCGGTGACCGGTTGACCACCCCGGATGCCGCATCGCCGATGCGGTCAACGTGCCGCCGGGGCCGATCTCGACCAGGACGCGCTGCGGATCGGCAAGCAGCGCGTCGACTTCGTCGGCGAACCGGACGGTTGCCCGTACTTGGCACGCCCACGTCGCGGCATTGGTCGCCTCGGTGGCCGACATCCAGGTTCCGGTGACGTTTGAAAGCAAAGGTATCTGCGGCGCACGAAGCGTCAAGCGGGACAGGAAGCCTTGGAACTCGGGAATCATCGAATCCATCAACCGCGAGTGGAACGCATGCGATGTGCGGACTCGGCGCGCGACGATCCCCGCTTCGCTTAGGCGGTCAATGAATGCGCGGATGTTCTCCTCGGATCCGGCCACGACGCAGCCGCCCGGATCGTTGACGGTGGCCAGGTCGACGTCTGCCGAAAGATAGTCGGCGACGGCATCGGGGCTAAGGGCGACCGCGACCATGACCCCACGAGGCGCGGCGTGCATCAGGCGGGCACGCATCGACACCGACTTGACGGCCGTCGCAAGGTCGAAGACTCCTGCGATGGTTGCCGCGACATACTCGCCAATACTGTGCCCCGCCAACGCGGCGGGGCGAACGCCGTAGGTCTCGATCAGCTTGGCCAGCGCGTATTCCACCGTGAACAGTGCGGGTTGGGTCCGGTCGGTGCGCTCCAGGCTTCGTGCCGTCCCGTCGAATATCTCGGCACGCAGGTCGATGCTCAGCTCCTCGCCAAACCCTGCGGCGCACCGGTCGAAGTGTTCGGCGAACACTGGCTCGGACTCGTAAAGGCCGCGAGCCATCCCGACGTGCTGAGCGCCCTGCCCCGGAA
>DASXJI010000167.1:0-5371 GCA_036497495.1 Mycobacterium sp. | reverse complement strand
GGCACTTGGATGCTTTCGAGTACATGCGAAACAACAACGCCCGCTTCACGATTCACGCAGGCGAGGCGTTCGGGCTGCCGTCCATTCAGGAGGCCATCTCGTTCTGCGGCGCCGACCGGCTGGGTCACGGAGTCCGTATCGCCGACGACATCGGCATCGCCGACGACGGCGAAGTAAGACTCGGCTTGCTCGCATCGATCTTGCGGGACAAGCGAGTTCCGCTCGAGATGTGTCCGAGTTCCAACGTGCAGACCGGCGCGGTCGCCAGCATCGCCGAGCATCCGTTCGATCTGCTGGCCCGCACCCGATTCCGGGTCACGGTCAACACCGACAACCGGCTGATGAGTGATACCACGATGACTCGTGAGATGGCTCTACTCGTCGACGCGTTCGGCTACGGCTGGAGCGACCTGCTGCGGTTCACGGTCAACGCGATGAAGTCCGCGTTCATCCCGTTCGACCAGCGACTGGCGATCATCGACGAGGTGATCAAGCCGCGATACGCGGTGCTGGTCGGCTGAGACGGCCCTACATGACGGCGTGGCCGGCGTCCACGGGCACGGCTATTCCCGTGACGTAGCGGGCCCGCGGGCTGACCAGCCACAGCACCGCCTCGGTGACATCTTGCGGCTCGACCAACGACACGCCGGGCAGCAGCATCTGCGAGACGGCCGGGTTGGGATTCTCCAGCATCCGGTTGATCACGAAGTCGTTGATGATCATCGGTGTCGCGACACCACTGGGGTTGACCGAGTTGACCCGAATCTTGTGTGGTGCATATGCGTTCGCGGCTGATCGCATCAGGCCCACCACCCCGTGCTTGGACGCGGCGTAGGCGAACATCGCGGCGCTGCCGTCACCACCGCGACCGATCAAGCCCTGCGACGAGCTGACCAAGACGACCGACCCGCCCCGTCCCTTGCGGATGATGGACGGCACCGTCGCCAACATCGTGTGCCACACACCTTTGAGATTCGTGTCGACGATGGTGGTGAACACCGGTTCGGCGCGCGTCTCCGGGTCGCCGATCGCCACGACTCCGGCATTGGCGATGACGATGTCGATGTCGCCGAGGTCGTCGATGCCGTCTTGCACGCCGGCCTCCAACGCCGCGAGATCCCGGACGTCGGCGACGACGGGCACCACCTTGCGGCCGGCGTCTCGCACCAGCTGCGCGGTTTTGTCGAGATCGGATTTGGTCGCCAGCGGGTAGGGGATCGCGTCGATATCGGCGCAGATATCGACCGCGATGATGTCGGCGCCCTGCTTGGCCAGTCCGACGGCGTGGCTGCGCCCCTGTCCGCGCGCCGCGCCGGTGATGACGGCGACGGTGTTGTCGAGTTCACCCATGACCGGAAACGTACCTGGCGATTCGACCCAAACCGACCGAGAAACGGGACAGGTCTGCCACGATTCCAGGGTGGTTCGATACGGGTCCCAGGCGATATGAGCGCCGGTCGCGAGATCACGAACCTGATTTACCGCTACGCGGAACTGCTGGATGCCGGCGATATGGACGCGGTGGCCGGGTTGTTCGCGCACGGGCGCATCTGCGGCGTCGAGAACGGTCCACCGGAGACGGTGTTCAGTGGGACGGCCGGGGTGCGGAAGATGTACGAGATGGCCACCCGGATCTACGAAGACGGCACCCCGAAGACCAAACACAACACCAGCAATGTGCAGCTCGGGATCGACGAGGCCGAAGGCACCGCGTGGAGCAGGTCCTACTACTGCGTCACGCAGGCGACGCCGCAATTGCCGTTGCAGGTCATTGTGACCGGGCACTACAAAGACACGTTTCACCGGCTGGACGGCGTGTGGTGGTTCGACAGTCGCATCATGTTTGTCGACCAGGTCGGCGACGTCAGCCAGCACCTGAAATTCTGATCCGTGGGCCCGTTCCGGCATCGTCGCCGGCTTGCGGCGCTATTCGCGCCTTAGCCGCGACTCGACGAACCGCTCCAGTTCCTCGTAGGCCTGCACGGCTTTGGCGTACGGCGGCTTTGGCTCGCTCACCGAGTCGGGGTCCAGGACGTAGGCCACCAGCCGGCCCAACGGCTGGTCGGTCTCGAGCGCCTCGTCGACGGTGTTTTCCTCGGCGTAGTCCCCGACATCGCGAAGGAACTCGACGGCCAGATCCAGCTGCTCGTTATCCACCTCGTCCGGCCCGTGCGCGAGGTCGTCTGCCAGCCCGGTCAGCACGTAGACGTTGTCGTCGGTGATATCGACGTGCAGCGAGCCATCAGTTGCCGCCGTGCGGATGTCGGCATACGTGCTCAGGTCGGACAAATCGTGGTCGTGTTCATCGGCGAGGTACCGGGCCAGCGCCCGCTCCGAGCTGAACACGCTGATTCGCCCATTGCGGCCCAAAAAGATTGGACGATCGTCGAAGTAACAGCGCAGCGAGTAGAACGTGCCCGCACTGGTCATGATCCGGATCGGGTCGATGCCGACCTTCACCCAGAAGTCCTCGTCGGCGCCGAGCACCACGTCGTCGCCGGCGGCCCCGGCCGGCGCGTCGTCCTCCGCCCCGTCCTGCACCGCGGTCTCTGCTTCCTCGTCAGCCGCCTCGGGCTCGTCGAGGGTCTCGAGCTCTTCTTCGTCGACCGGTTCGGCGAGCTCGGCCGCCGCGGCGTCCGACACGGCGCTGTCCACGTCCGGGGTGCTGACGATCTCGTCGACGGCGCTGAGCACGTCGTCCCAGCTACGTGCGACGACATCGGCGATGGCGTGCCACCGCTTGAGCCCGGCCTTGCCGGTGAAGTGGTCAATCCCGCCGCTCAGCGTGCCCAGCGTCGGGTTGCCGTTGAAGAACTTCATCACCGCGGGCAGCTCGCACACCGACCCGATCGACGAGACGATGGTCAGCGCGTTGGCCAGCGTCGCCAACGAGTCGGCGGTCGGCTTGTCCGAAACCACGTCCTCGACCGCAACCAGGTCGAAGTGCTTGTCGTCGGCGGGCGCCAGCTTGTGGGCGTTGGCCTCGGTCAGCTCTTTCCACGCCGGGTGGTCGACCAGGTCGTTGTCGGTGTTGGTGCGCACGAACGCGACCAGGTCGGCGGGTGTCTCGAAGATGTAGAGGTCTTCGTCCTTGCCCAGAAAGGCCTCCCACTCGTCGCCGGCGTCGCGCCAGCGGGGCGCCCACACGGTGTAGCGGTCACCGTCGGTCAGGCTCAAGCGGATTGGCACAAGGTCAGCAGCCATGCGGCAAACAATAGCGACGACCGCCCGCCGGACCGGGGTCAGGCACCCCAGATGTCGGCGATGGCGGGCGCTCTGGTGGCGTAGCCGAGCTTGGGCAGCCCGTACATCTCCTCGAGGGTGGACAGCACGTTGTAGTGGCTGATCGGCTCGTTGTAGGTACCGGGGCGGACGTTCGCGCCGTAGAACACCGTCGGAATCTGGTTGCGGGAGGTGTTGTCGTCCTCGTCCCAAGTCAGGATCAGCAGGCTGTTGTTGGCCTTCGCCCACGCGGCGTACTGCGACAAGTTCTGATAGAGCCACTGATCGCCCTGAGTGATCGAACCGTCGTGCATGTCGTCGTCGAGGTTGGGAATGACCATCGAGACGGTTGGCAGGCCGGCGTAGGTCTGCGGATTTCCTGGGGCCGGAAACGCCGAGAACGGCAGCGAGTGCGAGCCCGGGATATTGGTGAAACTGGCCCATGGCACATGCTTGCGCGCGTATTTACCCGCCCGGCAGTCTTCCGAGCCCGGTGCGGGCAGGCTTTCCGCGAAGCCCACGAAGCTGTAGCCGGCCGCGAGTAGTTGCGAGCCGAGGTTGGGTTCGTTGCCGGCGTTGACCGGACAGACATTCTCCTTGACCAATGTGTTGCCGGCGAACAATGCGTAGTAGTTGGGTTCGCTGGGATGCACCTCGGCGAAGGACTGCGCCATCATGGCGCCGTTGGCGGCCAGTTGGTTGATGAAGGGCGCGGCCTTGTTCCCGATGATGTTGGACTGCGAGCGGTTCTCTTCCACCACGATGACGATGTGAGCGGGAGTCGGGACCGCGGCCGCTTTCATGTCGACCGGCGAGCTGAACGGCAGTTGGGGAGGGGCGGGCCACGACATCAACGCGGTCGCGACAGTCAGCACACCGAAGAGGCCGACCGCTCGATTTCGCCTGCCGTTCCGCCCAGTTCGGCGTCGCATGGGCGGAGTATATGAGCGGTTCGGTAGGCCGGCCGGGACCCGCGGGGCTGTGTCGTTTCGCCGCGTTCCTGAGAAATTTTTACGGCTTTGCCGCATTGCACGAGGCGCAGGACCTACGATTCAGCCACGCCGCAGGGTCGGGGGTCACCCGCGGGCAGGGAGGTTTCGGTGACGGTTGTGCGGAATCGCTCGATAGGCGCTGTCTTGGCGGCGGCCGCATGCGCCGCCGTGCTGAGCACGACGTCCACGGTCACGGCCGGGTTGCGAACGCTGATGGCCGAGGTCGGTCTGGTCTCCAACGACGGCTGGATCATGGGCGGCACCGGAAACCCGATACCCGACCAGGATTACGTCAACAGCGTCGAATCGCTCTACCTGAGCCAGTACCTGCCCCCGAACACCGACTTCAGCTACGTCGGACTGGAGACACCGGAGCAGTTCTGTCCGATCATCTGCAATGGCACCCAGCCTGACCTGAATTTCGGCGACTCGCTCACCCAGGGCGTCCTTCGGCTGGACCAGGCGATAGTCCCAGATTTGCTGGGCGGAAACGACGTCTCGGTGCTGGGCTACTCGCAGAGCGCGGTCATCGCCTCCATCGAGATGAACGACCTGATCAACAACACCCCGGTCGGCGTGAACCTGAACGACTTGAACTTCACGCTGCTCGGCGACCCCAACAGCCCGATCGGCGGGATCCTGGACCGCTTCCAATTCCCCGACGGCGTCGGCTCGGGCAGTCTGACACCAGAGCCCCAACACGTTCCATTCCTGAATATCCCGCTCGGTTTGGAAACCACGCCGACCGACACCTTCACCACCGACATCTACACCGGCGAGTACGACGGCTGGGCCGACTTCCCGGAAGACCCCAGCAACCTGTTCGCCGACCTCAATGCCCTGATCGGGATCGAGACGGTGCACCCCTACTATCCGGATCCGACTCCCGGGGTGAACCTGGACACCACCAAGATGATCGATCTCGGGACCATCGGGCACACCACGTTCTACGACATCCCCGCGCCGCTGCCGACGCTGGCGTTCATGTTCGACGGCGGACCCGCCGGGCAGTTCTTCTACGATTCGTTCGCCCCGTACGCGACCTTGTTCGACGACTGGGGCTACGGCAACCCCGGTGATCCGGGCGCCGGCATCGAGGTCAACGGGGTCGAGCCGATCGGTGCTGCCGGGCCCTGGACGGTCGATGCGACCGGCCA
>DASXJI010000166.1:0-3573 GCA_036497495.1 Mycobacterium sp. | reverse complement strand
TCGGCCAGGCCGTCGAGCAACGGGGTCATCCACTTCGAGCCGGCCTCGACGATGGCGAC
Organism: Mycobacterium sp.; assembly: GCA_036497495.1. GTDB lineage: Bacteria > Actinomycetota > Actinomycetes > Mycobacteriales > Mycobacteriaceae > Mycobacterium. Next base: position 3,514 of record DASXJI010000166.1, on the reverse strand, counting down.
CTTCAGCTTGGGATGGCGGTAGAGCGCGCCGTGAATAACCCACGACCCCACCGAGTCCTGGATCGGTCGCCACTCGTTGAGGATTCCCATCGCGTTGGTTTGGAACGGCAGCATCTCCTGGTCGGCGCCGTCCCATTCGGAGGTGTACCGCGAGTAGCCGCTGTCGCTGGAGTGCATGCCGACCAGCACGTCGTGCTCGACGACCCGCTCCCAGAACGGGTCGAACTCGGGGACCGCGAACGACCGGGGGCCGCGGAATCCGGGCACCGGAGCCGGGCGGACCAGGATGCAACGCGCGCCGCGCTTGACCGCCCATTCCAGTTCCTCGATCGCCTTCTCGACGATCGGCAGGGTGATGACCGGGGTGGTGAAGATCCGGTTCTGGTAGTTGAAGCCCCAGACCTCATCGAGCCACTCATTCAGCGCGTGGACCAGGACGTGGATGGCGATGGGGTCGTCCGACAGCCGCTCCTCGAGCAGGCTGGCCAGCGTCGGGAACATCAGGGTGCGGTCCAGACCCAGCTTGTTCATCTCCTCCAGGCGTGGGCCGGGTTCGAAGAACGCCGGGATCGCGCGCATCGGCTCACCGAACAGCTCGCGCTTGGTCTTGCCGTCCGGGTTGCCGTACTTGAAGTACTCCTCCCAGGCCCCCGGCCGCGCGACGACCTCGAAGGTCGGGTTGGGGATGTAGTTGCTGATCTGGCCGCGGATCGCGATCTTGGTGCGCCCGTTGATCTGCACGTACTGGACGTAGTCCTTGTACTCCTTGGGCAGGAACTTGGTCAGCGCCTCGGGCGGCTCGTAGAGATGGTTATCGGCGTCAAAGATCGGGAACGGGACCTCTTCCCGGTGCGACAACTGACCCATGGAATCCTCCTTCGCAATTTGTGAGAATACTATTCTCAGCCTGAGGTTACCGCAACGTTTTCCCGAGGCCCTGGCGCACCAGACGCTTCTGTACCTTGCCGCTCGCCGTACGTGGGTAGTCGTCGACTTCGAGCACGATCTCCGGCCACTTCTGCCGGGCTACCCCGTGCCGGCCGAAATGTGCCCGGACGTCGTCGAGGCTCGGCAGAGCATGCCCTGACCTGAGCCGCAGCACCGCGGCGACCCGCTCGCCCAGGACGGCGTCGGGGGCCGCGACCACCACAGCCTCCGCAATACCAGGCATCGCTAGCAGCACCTCTTCGACTTCCAGGGCGCTGATGTTCTCGCCGCCGCGGATGATCACGTCGGCCTTGCGATCGGTGATGGTGAGGTACCCGTCGGCATCCAGCACACCGATATCTCCGGTGTGATACCAGCCGTCGTTGTCGAAAGCGGCCGCGGTGAGCTCGTCGTCGACGTAGCCCAGGCACAGATCCGGACCGCGGCTGAGGATCTCGCCGTCGGCTGCCAACCGGATCTCCACACCCGGCATCGGGTTGCCATCGGTGAGCAGACGTTTGTCTTCGGGCGCATCCAGCGTCGACCCGGTGATCGACGGGTGCTCGCTGCTGCCGTAAGACCGGAACACGATGACGCCCAGATCCGTCAGTCGTCGAGTGACCGTGGCCGGCACCGTCGACCCGCCCAGGCCAAGGGTCTTGAACCGGGCCCGGTGCGCGGGTGTGCAATCGGGGTGGTCGAGCAGGCTGGTGACGAAGTAGGGCGGCCCGCCGCCGAGGGTCAGGCCGTCGCGTTCCATCAACCCGAGTACGACTCCGGGATCCCAGTTGTCGACAAGGTGAACCGCTCCACCGTTGAGCACCGGGATCAGCAAAGCGGCAAGCATTCCGATGAAGTGGCCGACCGGTGTCGCGGTCAGCTGGTTGTCGCCGATCGAGTGGATCTGGCCGGAGAGCTGACGCGCCTCGCAGACCAGGCTGCGGTGACTGTGAATGACGCCCTTGGGCGCGCTGGTCGTGCCGGAGGTGAACGCGATCAAAGCAGGCCCCGCTGGATCGGCGGGCACCGTGCCGGCCATCGGTTCGACGGCGAGCAGATCGTCGAAGTCCCGCCCGACCAGCCCGACGATCGGAACCTCCGAACACAGATCGGGCTGATACGTCAGCCTGCCGAACTCCTCCGCCGTGATGAATACCCGCGGCTTCGCGGCGGCGAAGATTTGCGCGAGTTCTTTGCGGCCATAGAAATGCACGATCGGCACCAGCGCCGCACCCAGGAACGCCGAGGCCCAGAACGTCGCCGCTGCTTCCATCCAATTGGGCAGCTGAAAAGCCACTACATCACCGGCGCCGACGCCGCGGGCCCGCAGCCCGGCCGCGAGCCGACGGGCTACCACTTCGACGTCGGCGAATGTGCCAGACCACGGCCGGACATCCGAGTACACCCGGAACGTCGCATCCGGCGCCGCCTGCAGCCCGTGAGCCAGCACCTCCCCGAGAGTCTCGCGGGTCCACCAGCCCGCTTGCTCATATCGGATGACCAGTTCGTCAGGAATATTGCGCATTGGCTTCGACGCTCCGCCGGCAAACGTTAGGGTCTTGAGTAAGACAGTGGCGATGCTATTCTCCGCTAAAGAGAATGCCAATATCGCCCGGGTGGCCGGAGGTGCGCATGACAACCGTCGGTAAAGCCGCGCTGGGCGTGGCGTTGGCAGCGCTTTCGGCCGCCGGCTACGGCACAGGCGCTGCCGCGCCGGTTCGGGCCGACGACCCGGTGATGCATCAAGTCCGGTATGTCATCACGGCGGCGAGTCCGATCTGGGCCGACATCTACTACCTGGATCAGCAGCCGGCGAAATTTTCCGACTATAGCCACGACACGTACCAATACACCCCCAACGTCCAGGCCGACATCGGACCCGGGCACCCATGGACCTCACCCGTGGTGATGCTGACGGACCCGGCGAACTACGCGATGGTCACCGTCAGCACCGGCACGGAGCCGGGTACGCCGATGTTCCACTGCGCCCTCGTCGTCGACGGAGCAGTCGTGGCATCCAACGACGGCCCCAAGGGCACGCTCTGCTCGCTTCGTCTCTGGTGAGGCGACTAGATCTCGGGGTCGCCCTCCAGATGGCGCAGGTAGCTCTCGACGATCTCGACCGTTTCGCGGTGGCCGGCGGACATGTCAAGCGCCTGCTCGATCACCAGGACTCGGGACACGCTGGTCATCAGCACCGCCCAGACCAGCGGCGGGAATTTCGCCGGGTCGACGCCGTAACGATCGAGAATCGTCGTCAGCGCTTTGCGCTGCTCTTCGCGAAAACGCTCCGCGTAATAGGCGATCTCGGCCTTGAGCGCTTTGCGGTGATTAGCCAGCGCGATGAATTCCATCGTGATCGCGGTGGCCGCCGGATCGGTGCTGAACCGCCACAGCGCCCACAGCGGCTGCCTCGCCTGCAACACCTGCGCTTGCATCTCCAGGCCCTGTTCAGCGCGGCGCCGGAACGCCGCCAAGAACAAATCGTCCATGGTGCGGAAGTAGTAGTGCACGAGCTGCGGTTTGAGCGCCGCCTTTTCCGCCACCCGGCGCGAAGTGACTGCGGCATAACCTTCTTCGAGCATCA